>DCTH01000206.1:0-1978 GCA_002329495.1 Syntrophothermus sp. UBA1445
GTTGTGAGCATTTAGTCAGAAACTGCACAACGGGAACGATGTGAGACTACAAAAATGCTCGAGTATAGTCTTGCCTGATAGCATGTCGGTTAGCCATTACTTTTCGGCTTTCTCTGCAGCCAGGCCATGCCCTGGTTAGTCGCGAAGGATATTCCAACGCCGCATAATTAGAGTTTATTCGACAAAATGCACCATATACCTGCTACACTTATCAGAAAAATAACACGTTTAATTACCGCTGACCGGACGCAAAAAATCTCAATAATGGCCGAATTTACAAACACACCCGGACTTTCAGGAAATTAAAGTTAGTAGCTCGGCACAAAAAAAGCTGATATACTGTGCATGTTTGGAGAGATAGCACAGTTCGACCTCACCCTTTTGACCAATAAAATAAACATTACATAAAGCATAATTTCGCCCAAAAGGCCGAGTTATGCTTTTTTACTCGGTATAAGAGTCTGTCGCCCCACCCGGCGAAGTGATTGATAAAAAACATAACAGTGAGGTTTAGACCTGATATGAAAATACGTAACATAATGACCCCAGATCCTTTTACTGTTAAGCCGGACAACTCAATAAAAGATGTCGCGGCCTTATTTCTGGAGCACTGCATTGATGGTGCCCCGGTTGTAGATGAGGATAATCGACTTCTGGGTCTGGTTACCAAAAAACATCTCTATCGGGCGATTGCAACCGGTCAGGATTTGGGCCTGCCGGTGCAAGAGATAATGACCGTCAAAGTTTTTACCCTGGATGAAGAAACACCGGTGGAAATAATTCACGACCTGAGATTTGGAAGGTTTCCCGTCCTGCTTGACGGCAAGGTAACGGGAATGTTCACCAAATCAGATGCCAACAAAGTGTTTACCCAGGAGTTGACCGAGGCGGGGAACCGGCTGCAGGCAGTGGTGGATGCAGCTTATAATTCCATCGTAAGCATAGATGAAGACGGGATAATCAGGATCTTCAATCATGCGGCTGAACAATTATTTGGTCTCAAAAGAGAAGATGTAATCGGGGCCCTGTATACCGACGCTTTTCCCAAAGGTGCCTTGACCGAGGTACTGGACTCGGGATCAGTGGTGAGCGGAAAGTTCATTCATAATGACAAAACCATCTTGAGCAATCGCACCCCTATCTTCAAAGAGGATGGCACTATCGGCGGAGCGGTGGCAGTTGCGCAGGATATTTCCGATATTGAAAACATCTCCAAAGAGCTTTCTGTTACCAAGGAAACCAAGGAGTGGATGGAAAACCTCCTGGGCGAGTCCTTAGATAGCTTTTTTGTAGCCGATAAAGAGGGGAAGGTTGTCACTGTCAACAAAGCCTATACCCGTATGACAGGGCACAAAGCGGAAGATATTCTGGGGAAATCAATGTATGAACTGGTAGAGAAGGGCTATTACCGTCAGGCAGCGACTCTGATGGTTCTGGAGAGCCGGCAGCCGGTTATGTATAAAGAAAGAACCTCGACGGGGAGGGTGGCCTTATATACCGGGCTCCCCATCTTTGACGAGAACGGTGAACTCAGCAATGTCCTGGTTAACATCAAGGACATCACCGACCTGGAATCAGTATCCGGTGAACTGGAAAAAACCCAGGAATTAAAAGATGAATTGGACAAGGTTATTCAGGCTTCTTTTGATGGGATCCTGGAGACTGATGCTCAGGGTAATATCTTGATTGCCAATGATGCTTATGTGCGTATTACCGGCATGTGTAAGGAAGAACTACTCGGCAAAAACATGCAGCAGATGGTTCGCGATGGGTATTACGACCGTTCCGTGGCTCTGATGGTGATCAAACAGGGTAGGCCGGTGACCATTGAGCAAAGGCTAANNGGGAAAAAGGTACTGGTCACAGGAAACCCGGTTTTTAACGACCGGAATGAATTAGTCAGGGTTATTGTCAATGCCCGCGATCTGACGGAACTGGAACAGCTTCGCCAGGAAGTGGAACAGGCGCAGCAGCTGAG
>DCTH01000206.1:2025-3742 GCA_002329495.1 Syntrophothermus sp. UBA1445
TTTTCGATTTAATCATGAGGGTTAGCCGGGTTGACTCCACCGTATTAATTCAGGGAGAGTCCGGCGTAGGGAAAGAAATTGTTGCCCGGGAACTGCACAGAAACAGTCCCCGGAGTGACCGGCCCTACATTAAGGTGAACTGCGCCGCTATCCCGGAAACACTGTTGGAATCCGAACTCTTCGGGTATGAATCCGGCGCCTTTACCGGTGCTAATAAAGGCGGGAAAATCGGATTGTTTGAATTGGCCAACAAAGGGTCTCTGTTCCTGGATGAGGTGGGAGAGATTCCGCTTCACCTCCAGGTTAAACTACTGAGAGTACTGCAGGAAAACGAGTTCACCCGGGTGGGAGGATCTGAACCGGTAAAAGTGGATGTTAGAGTTATTGCCGCCACCAATCGGGATTTGGATAAGATGGTTGCCGAAGGTAGCTTCAGAGAGGATTTGTATTACCGGTTAAATGTAATTCCGGTTTATGTTCCGGCGCTCAGGGAGAGAAAAGAAGAAATTGCTGCTCTGGTCAGACACTTTCTGCAGATATTCAATGACAAGTACGGTTTCAATAAGACCGTTACTGCTTCGGTCCTGGCGGAATTAATTGATTATGATTGGCCGGGAAATATCAGAGAGTTACGCAACGTAATCGAACGGGCAGTGGTTACCAGTGCTCATCCGGTAATAGACGATATAAGCTTCTTAAATAAGAATGTGAAAAATGAGAGTATTATTACCAATTACGGTCCAGTGAATCTTAAGAACGAAGTAGAGGAATTTGAAAAACAGTTGATTCTTAAATATGTAAACAAGTACGGGAGTCTCCGTAAAGCGGCGCAATTCCTGGGGTCGAGCCAAACAACGCTCTGGCGTAAGGCGTCTAATTACGGCATCAAGAGTGATCAGCTTGAAGCATAGCGAAAAAAACCTTATGGTATTCCGCAAATGAAATGGCCGACCCATTTATGGGTCGGCCATTTCATTTGCGAATATACGGGCTTTTTCCGGTTGGTAATAATGCGAATACACGTTGTGTTTCAAAAATGGGTCGGTCCGAGGCAAAGGTACTGAGCCCGGAACAGGGCATAGGCTTCGAATAGTCTGGTTCCAAATTGTGTTATTAAGTGAAGGCCTATATATCAGCCAGTTACCGAAAAAGGGGATTATATAGCCAAGATCAGCTGGTGATTAAACGTGTGTTAAGAACGCGCTGGGAGTTTAAGTAAATCGTGCCGCAGTAAATCGAAACCTGGCACGAGAGTTGCATAGGAACAAGTGTGATTCACCGTAATCTGAATCTTTCGGCTGACGAGCCCAAAGACAGGTGAATTAACCTTGCAGCAAGGGATAAATACGAAGGTTGATTCTATCTATTAAGGGGGTGTTCAGGTGTCGAATATTAAGGTTGACCTTAGCGGACAAGTCGCAGTAGTAACCGGGGCTGGCAACGGCATTGGTAAAGCCTGTGCTCTCGCACTTGCTGATAGTGGTGCAGAGGTGGCTCTCATTGATATCTCAGCGGCAGCTATGGCACAAACCCAGAAAGAAATTAACGAGCTGGGAGGGAGCTGTACTGCTTATCTTTGTGATGTGAGCAAGGTTGCTGCCATCAATGAAACTTATAAAGCTATTGTCGACCATTATGGAAGAATTGATATCGCTGTTAATTCAGCAGGTATCAACATTCAACAGCGTGGCGAAGAAGTTACCGAAGAAGCCTGGGA
>DCTH01000228.1 GCA_002329495.1 Syntrophothermus sp. UBA1445
GAGTCAAGCCCTTTATCCCTTTTTCCCGGATAACTTAGTTTGTCTGCCTCTCATTAAAGTCATACAGGCAAATACGAATTATTATTCCGCACTCAGTCCCACGATTTTACCCTGGTTCTTAAGCATCATGTAGGTGTTCGGCACTTGACCCACTACAATGGTTTCCGCTACGGGAATGGTCATTGCCACATCAACTTCTTCTTTATTAAAAGGAATAACTACTTTGATTTTCCCCGATACTTTCAGACAGATTAAATGACGAGTCTGATTAATACCTGCTTCTTCAAAATGGTCAACCAGGTCAGCATTGACTCTTCCTACGGGCATCATTCTGACTTTAATCCCCGGACCGTAGCCAGCAAAGATCCTGCTCCCCAGTGCCTGACCCAGAGGTATGGAATAGCTTTGAGTTTCAAGTTCTGCGAAACCTGATTCAACATGCAGAAGGGTTTCAGCCATCATTTGATTGATCTTAACCGTATTGGGCTGAATCAAGACCACCCTTCCTTCACCATCTTTATGAATCACCACCAGATCCTGGTACTCNNGGGCTTTCGATTTGGCTATCTCATTTAATGTAGTTTCAAGGTTGGAGTCGATAATAAGATAGAAAGCGATGATCAATGGTAAGGCTATTATTAAGAAAACCTTTAACCTTGATCTCCTCCCATACAAAAGAATTCACCTCCGCAAACCCATAGTATGAAAAAAGTTCACCGGAGGTGAATATTCCTAATATAATTGTCGGCATTATTAATCGATTTTTTCTATCTGGTAACAAAGGGCATTGACAGCATCAGGGCATTGAAGCTCCTTTAGATGTGACAGCCAATCATTATCAGCACTTCTCCAAAAGCCTGAAAGGTACGGAATAATGGCACTGAGGCCATAAGCGCAGAGACGAACAGACGGGTCATCCACAAAAATCGATCCATCCTGGTAGTAAAAAACGTCCCCCACTTTACAGCCGACTGCGCACTCTCCTCGAATCGATTTTACAGTTACCATGACCTTATCCATAATATATACCTCCCCTATCTGTTGATGATTAACCGGAGGTTACACCCCCAAAAATTGAACCACCTAATGTTTGGTCGGGTTTGGCGGTAAATCCTACATGATTTTTTGACGACGATTTGCACCCATTACGCCTCATGTATCCTGTGATTCGCCAGAACCATTCTTTTGCAGAGCAATCCGAATTACAAAGTAATCAAAATCATCAGGCAGGGCTTCCTTGATCGGCCTCAACCGCTGGCCCCCCACTTCCCGGGCTGCCTTCAGCACCTCTGCTTCCTGTTGTGGGGTAATAAATTGGTCCCAATCGACTTCATAGCCCTCATTAGCGGCTCGCAGCAAATGGCCTTGAACGGTCGATAAATGCAATTCCCGCTCCTGGGCAATTTCCTCCAGCAGCATCCCTTCACGAAACTGCTGCCAGGTCAGTATATGGCTGGGTGTTTTCTTTTCCGCGTCCTTATTTTCGGTCTTTTTCTTTTTGTCCGGACCCCTTTTCAAGGGTCCTTTCTGAACGCTCCCCGGACTCTCGATTGACTCTGGGTTGTCCACATACCGGCGGATCACCTCAATGAACTGCGGGCCGTATCTTTCGAACTTGACCTCACCCACTCCAGTAATCCCCAGCATGGCTTCGCGGTCCAGAGGCAGCTGGACGCACATCTCCCGCAGGGTGCTGTCGGGAAAAATCACATAAGGCGGTATATTCTGCTGTGATGCAATTGCCTGTCGCAAGGAACGTAATGCCTTAAAGATGCCGCTTTCCTTGGGAACTGAAGCCGGCGGTTGGGGGAACCTGGCGATTACCCTTTCCTGACCTCGTAATACCGGGGTAGCCTTGGGGCTGAGCTGGACTATTGGGTATTTACCTACTGTTATAGTAAGATAATCTTCCGCTGCCAAAAGATTAATCAACTCGATAATATCCTCAGCCTTCATATCACTCATAATGCCGTAGGTGGAAAGCTCATGAAACCCCAACTGGTAAATCCTTTTCTGCTGTGAACCTTTCAGTACTGACGCCACCATGGAACTGCCGTACTGCTGTCTCATGCGATAAATGCAGGAAAAAATCTTCTGGGCCTCTATAGTGATATCCCTGACTATGTAGTCGCTGCAGTTGCCGCAGTTGCCACATTGAGCTTTAATCTCTGTTTCTCCAAAATACCCCAGGATGTAGGCTCGAAGGCAATTAGGGGTGTGGCAGTAATCAATCATACTCCGTAGTTTCACATGCTCGATTACCTTCTTTTCCTGGGACAGGTTGCCGCTTTCAATCAGGTACTTCTGGATATGTATATCACCGGCGTGATAAAGCAGGATACAATCCGCTGCCTGACCGTCACGACCNNAGGTAATAGGCCTCGAGATGGCGGGGCATGTTGTGATGAATGACAAACCGCACATTGGACTTGTCTATGCCTAACCCGAAAGCATTGGTGGCCACTATCACCGGAATATCATCATTGATAAATGCGTCCTGATTACGGGTTCTCTCGAGATTGGCCATTCCGGCGTGATACTTCCCGACGTTAATCCCCCTCGAGCTAAGGTAATCAAATAAACTATCCACCTCTTTCCGGGTAGCCGCATAGATAATGCCCGATTGATCAGGGTGTTCTTTTAGATAACGCCTGATAAATCTTTCCCGGTCTACTCCCTTCATAAGGGTCCAACGCAAATTAGGACGGTCGAAACTGTTGACAAATATCTGAGGATTATTTAAACCCAGCAGCCGAGTGATATCTTCTCTCACCTTCGGAGTAGCAGTGGCGGTAAACGCAGCCAGAGTCGGGCGCCGAGGCAAGGAGGCTACCCAAGAACCTATAGCCAGATAACTGGGTCGAAAGTCGTGTCCCCACTGCGAGATGCAGTGGGCTTCATCAACGGCCACCAGGGATATGGGTATCCGGTTAAGTTGACTGTTAAAGTATTCTGAGGCCAGCCGTTCCGGAGCCACATACAATAATTTATACTGTCCCCGCGAGGCCTGGTAAAGCCGGCACCTCACCTGGTCCGGTTCCAGGGAGCTGTTTATGAACGAAGCTGCGACCCCCTGGTCATTCAGTGCATCTACCTGATCCTTCATGAGGGCGATCAACGGAGAGATCACTACAGTGATCCCTGGTAACACCATGGCGGGAAGTTGATAACACAATGACTTGCCGCCACCGGTCGGCATGATCCCCAGGGTATCATGGGCTTGCAGGATGCTGTTCACAACCTCTTCCTGACCCGGTTTATATCCATCGTAGCCGAAGTATTTTTTCATTGCTTTACGGATCTGTAATTCCATGTGAAACCTCAAAATCCTGACTCGATAACGCCTGGCAGCCGATTCACCATACCTAATACCAGGTTCAAGACAGCATCCGATAAATCCTTCAATTCGCCAAAGCTGCGGCTGGCCACTACTTTTTGGCTTACGAGATCAATTACAAACGATAGCATCC
>DCTH01000155.1 GCA_002329495.1 Syntrophothermus sp. UBA1445
GAATAAAAAGGCGTTTGCCCTGGGGGCTACGGCAACCGATTTCAAGAACAGCAATGGTCTGCCGGCTACCGGACACTTAAGCTCCTGCCACGATCTTTTTATGATCTCGCGGGCGGCTCTCAATAACCCTTTTTTTGCAGAGACGGTTGCCAGGACTGAGGCAACTATTGCTCACCCCGGTTACCCTCAGGGGAAACAGTTAAAAAACACCAACCGGCTACTGACCACCTATCCCGGCACAAAAGGAATAAAAACCGGAACCACCGACGCGGCTGGCAAATGCCTGGTAGGAATGGCCGAAAAGGGGAATCGGCAGCTTGTCACTGTGGTTCTGAGATCGTCTGACAGGTATAGAGACTCCACCGCGCTCTTTGACCACGGGTTTTCTGCTTTCTATCCGACCAAGGTCGTTGATGTCCAGGACACCTACAAGTTCCTGCGGGTTGAAAATGGTGATGCTGCCAAAGTGCCGGTTTTTCCTGAACGTGATCTCATAGCCTGGCTTCCCGAGGATGGTTTAAAGGACCTGGAAAAACGGACGGTATTGGATTACCGACTGCGGGCCCCGGTCAAGAAAGGAGACAGAATTGGCACCTTAGAGGTATATTATAAGGGTGAGTTGATTGATGCAGTTGCTCTCAAAGCCGGAGCAACTGTCGAGAAGCTGCCTTCAGGGGTCTGGAAAATATTTCGAAGAGCTTTAAACGCTCGCCAGATGGAAAGTCGACCCGGCAGTTCCTCCGGTTCGTGTTGTGCAAGCTAATGAGCATTGCTTATTGAATGCACCGGCCGGTCTATACTTTTTGTATATTGACTGATTATAGCCTGCTGATTGTACGAGTTCAGATTGAAGACTGGTCTCCCACTTCATCAACTGCTTACACATAATAAGATAAGAACTTTGTTCTTCAGAATTGGAGGTTTTTTGGTGCTTACAAAACAGGTTTTGCCAAATGGAGCCAGGGTATTGATCGAAGAGATACCTTACGTAAGATCGGCTGCCATCGGTGTATTTGTAAGGGTGGGTTCCAAACATGAGCCTGCAGAATTGAATGGCATATCCCACTTTATTGAACACATGCTTTTCAAGGGGACCGAAACCCGGAGCGCTCGCAGTATAGCTGAGGAATTCGAAAGGATGGGCGGCCAGCTAAACGCCTACACCTCCAAGGAGCATACCTGTTTTTACGCCCGGGTTCTGGACGAGAACCTGAATGAGGCCATGGATGTCCTGTTTGACATGCTCTACAATTCAGCTATGAGTCAGAAAGACGTAGACACTGAGCGGGGAGTAATCATCGAAGAGATCAATATGTATGAGGACAGCCCGGACGAGCTGGTACATGACGTTTTCTCCCAGACTATCATGGCCGGACATCCACTGGGCAGACCGATACTGGGTCACGAGGAAACCATTGCCTCCCTGTCACGGGACACCATAAACGAGTATTACCAGACCTTTTACCACCCGGCCAACATGGTGATCGCGGTAGTGGGGAACCTGAAGAGTGAAGAGGTTATTGAACGGTTGGCCGCTTACCAAGGGTTTCGGCCGACTCCCGGTGTTATCAAGGACGCCCTGGTCCCAAACCTGACCGAAGGAATAAACCTGGTTCCCAAGGATATTGAGCAGGTCCAGATATGCCTCGGGGTTCCAGGCATCCCGTACACTGATGAGCGGCGCTACACCCAGAATGTTATGAACAGTATTCTGGGAGGGGGTATCAGTTCTCATCTGTTTCAGAAGATACGGGAGGAGAAGGGACTGGCCTATAACGTGTTCTCCTATCCCTCAACCTACAGAGAAACTGGAACCTACGCCATTTATGTGGGTACCAGCCCGAGCAAAGTGCGGGAATTCTTTGCCCTGCTCCGGGACGAACTGGACCGGTTTATCAGTGAAGGGGTGACTCTGGAGGAGGTAACAAGAACCCAAAGTCAGATCAAGGCCAGCCTTTTCCTGGGCATGGAGAGTGTCATGACCAGAATGAACCGGTTAGGCAAATCAGAACTGCTGTATGGAAAGGTAACCCCCGTCGAAGAGGTCATTGAGAAAGTATTTGCAGTGACACCCCGGATGGTTCAGGATTATGCCCGGGAAATCCTGAGTAAACGTCCCTATACCCTGGCGGTTATCGGTGAACCATCAGTTCTACCTGAGGTTGAAACTGGGTTTCGCGAACTGGATGTTCTAATCCGGCCATAGTGGTTGTAGTGAATCTGAAGCAGAGTGCCAGAAGGGGGTCATAAGTATGAATCTTGAAATCAGGGTAAAAGTGCTTGAACACGGGCAGGGTTTGGCCCTGCCGGAGTACATGACCGAAGGCGCCTCCGGGGTCGACCTCCGGGCCGCCAACACTGATCCGATTACCATCAGGCCCCGGGAAATCTCCTTAATCCCTACCGGCATTTCTATGGCCATCCCGGTTGGTTACGAGGCTCAAGTGAGGCCCCGCAGCGGGCTGGCCGCCAAACATGGTATTACCGTGCTGAACTCGCCCGGGACCATTGATGCCGACTATCGCGGCGAAATCAAGGTTATAGTCATAAACCTGGGGGACAACGACTATATTGTACAACGGGGTGAAAGAATCGCCCAGATGGTCTTTTGTCCGGTGACAAGGGTGAGTTTCCGGCTGGCCGAAACCCTGAGTGAAACCGTCCGGGGAGGGGAAGGTTTTGGCCATACCGGGTAGGGGGAATCAGCTTGCGCATGAGCGAATTGATTGGCAAAGAGATCATAAACATCAATGACGGATTGAAAATGGGTCTGGTCGGTGATTCAGACCTGGTAATCAATCCCGAAAGCGGAGAAATCCATTCCATAATCCTGCCCAACCGGGGTAATTTTGTTAACCTGTGGATCGACCGCCAAAAGATCGTAGTACCCTGGGAGGCGGTAAGAAAGATTGGCCGGGAGGTTATCGTGGTTGACCTGGATCATACCAATCCCCGCCTGCGCAGTCACAGTTTTTAAGACGCTGTCAACTGGAAACCTTAGGTTGACTGACCACCCCAAAAGGATACACTATTGATATAAAGTATCCAAAGAGGGGAATTAATTATGGTAAAAGAGTTACAAGTGCTGGTAGTTGGGGCTTTAGGCAAGATGGGCAGGGAGACCGTGAAAGCGGTTAAAGGTTCTGATGATTTGGTACTGGTGGGAGCAGTTGACGTCAAGGCAGTTAATGCCAGAATATCTGATATTACAGGTGATGAGAATGACCGCTTAATGATATGGCAGGATCTCGATCTCGCCCTGGATTCATTAGAGCTTGATGTGGTGGTTGACTTCACCAATCCCCAGGCGGTGTTCAATAATGCCCGCAGTGTGCTGCGGCACGGCATACCCTGTGTTATTGGAACCACGGGTCTGGGTGACCGGGAAATCAAGGAACTTGATGAACTGGCCCGCGAAAACCATACCGGTGTTGCCGTTATCCCGAACTTTGCCATCGGGGCCGTACTTATGATGCGCTTCGCCGAGGAGGCGAGCCGCCACTTCAAGGATGTCGAGATCATTGAACTCCATCACGATAACAAGTTGGATGCCCCTTCGGGGACCTCTATCAAGACGGCGGAGATGATCGACCGGAATCGACCAGGAACCCCTTCGGCTCCACTCGGTCAGTTTGAAAAGTACCCGGGCGCACGCGGCGGTCAGGTAAACGGTATCCGGATTCACAGCGTTAGGCTACCGGGCCTGGTCGCACACCAGGAAGTCCTGTTCGGCGGACAGGGCCAGACATTGACCATACGTCATGACTCCTACAACCGCGAGTCCTTTATGCCCGGAGTCATTCTAACCCTACAGAAGATCGTTGATATAAAGGGACTGGTTTACGGTCTGGAACACCTGATTTAACCGATTTTAAGTGAAACAGGGGGACATTCTTTTTGTTTGATTTTTTAGAACCAAACAAAAAGAATGTCCCCTTGTTGGTCTCGCCCTCCACAAACATGAAGGGCAGGAAAGGGACATGGGGACATTAAACTTGTCCCCATGTCCCTTTCCTGTCCTATTTTCACGTTCTTGAAATTGGTTACGTATATTGTTGGTAGTTAGTATCCACAAGACCTAAGAAGGGGGCTAATTTTGTGAGTTCGGCCTTATCTGGGGTCAAGATTGCGGTTCTGGGTGGGGACGATCGGGAGCTGATTCTGGTTTCTGAACTGGTCACTCTGGGGGCCACGGTTACCGTGGTCGGTTTCCCGCGCGACAGGCTTAAGCACGGAGCATTTATCAGCAGATCTGTCGAAGACGGCTTGAGTGGTGCGGAGGTTGCGATCCTCCCTATGGTGGGAACCGATACCCGCGGCTATATTCGGGCGGTCTATACCGAGGAAAGACTACAGTTGACGGAGAAAGCCCTTCAGGGGATGGGGAGGCCGGCAATGCTGATCATCGGCTCAGCCCGCCCTTTCCTCAAAGAGTGGACTGATAAATTGGGCATTACTCTTATTGAAACCGGAGATATGGATGATGTAGCTATTCTTAATTCCATCCCTACCGCCGAAGGGGCTGTACAGATTGCGATGCAGGAAATGAAAACCACCATCCACGGCAGCCGGGCAATGGTATTAGGCTTTGGCAGGGTAGGTACAACCCTGGGCCGAACCCTGAAAGCCCTGGGAGCATCGGTATCAGTGGTCTCAGAGAAGCAGGGTGAATTGGCCCGTGCTTATGAGATGGGGTGTGACAGAGTCCAGTTGTCCAACCTGGCGGATAGTCTTGACCGGGTAGACGTTATATTCAATACCATCCCGGCTGCTGTGTTAACCAGTGAGATTCTGAGACGTATGAATCCCGACACCCTGATTATTGACCTGGCTACGGCTCCTGGAGGAACCGATTTTGGAGCGGCTAATGAATATGGAATCAAGGCATTGCTGGCGCCGGGACTTCCAGGGAAAGTGGCACCAATTATGGCCGGGAGAGTATTAGCCGAAGTTGTTCCCCGGTTGATTGAAAAAACCATGATCAAGACCTATGACCAACTGCAACTTGCTTGAATGGAGGGAAACGTGCGGTGCTTTTAGACGGCGTGTCAGTTGGAGTTGTAATGACAGGCTCGCATTGTACGGTGGGAGCGGTTTTTCCCGCGCTTAAGATATTAAAAAATGAAGGTGCTTTGATCACAGTTGTCTTATCCTACACTATCAACTACACGGATAACCGTTTTCAAACCGTAGAGGAACTGAAAACCAGGATAGCCGAGATTTCAGATCTTGGTATTATAACCAGCATCACCGATGCTGAACCGATTGGACCCCAAAAGCTTTTTGATGTAGTAGTGGTGGCACCCTGTACTGGTAATACTCTGGCCAAGATGGCGAACAGCATTATCGATACCCCGGCCTTGATGGCCATCAAGGCTCAGCTGCGTAACCAGAGACCAGTGGTGGTGGCCCTTTCAACCAACGATGGCCTGGGTCTCAATGCCAAAAACCTTGGATACCTGCTCAATGCCAAGAACGTCTATTTCGTCCCCTTCCGCCAGGATGATCCGGTGAATAAATCAACCTCCCTGATAGCGGACATGGACAAGATGCTTGATACAGTGATATGGGCCTTACAAGGCAAGCAACTGCAGCCCGTGCTCCTCGGTCCGGTTGATAATGTTGGTTAGGCCACTCTGATGTGCTAAAATACTGTTTAGATTTTGTTGGCGGGAGGTCATGAAATTGGCTGGAGCAAGGATTGCAGTAGTTGGCGCTACCGGCGCTGTAGGACAGGAAATGCTTAAGGTTTTGGAAGAACGGAAGTTCCCGGTAACTAAGTTGATTTGTCTGGCTGACCCTCGCGAAGCAGGTACCAAGGTCAGATTCAAGGGTGAAGAGATCACCGTGGAGGGAGCGAGTCCTGATAAATTTGAGGGTGTGGATATCGCACTGTTGGCGGTTGGAGGAGAAGTAAGTGAACTTCTCGGGCCTGAGGCGGCTCGCAGAGGGGTTGTGGTCATTGACAACAGTTCCGCCTTCCGTCTTAAAGATGATGTTCCCCTGGTGGTACCCGAGGTAAACCCGGGCGATGTCAAGGAACATAAGGGTATTATTGCCAATCCCAACTGCTCGACCATCATAATGGTAGTTGCAATAAATCCTATCCACCAGGCTGCGGGGCTGAGACGGGTGGTGGTATCTACCTACCAGGCGGTATCAGGTGCCGGTAAGGCCGGTTTGGAGGAATTGGAGGAACAGGTCCGTTGTTATGTGGACGGGCGTCCTTTAAAGAGCAGAGTATTCCAGCACCAGATTGCCTTTAATCTCATTCCCCATATCGATGTCTGGGTTGATAAGGGCTACTCCAAGGAAGAAATGAAACTGGTGTGGGAGACCCGCAAAATAATGCACATTGACGGCCTGGCGGTCAGTCCCACTGCGGTCCGGGTCCCGGTTTTCAGGAGTCATTCGGAGTCAGTTAATCTGGAGACTGAGCGCCGGATTACCGTTGCTGAGGCCCGGGATGTGCTCGGCAAAGCCCCCGGGGTTATAGTTGTTGATAACCCACCGGCCAACGAATACCCCATGCCCTGGTTTACTGCTGACCGCGATGAGGTATTTGTGGGGAGAATCCGCGAGGATATCTCGGTTGACAATGGACTGAACCTGTGGGTAGTCGCTGATCAGATCCGTAAAGGGGCTGCTACCAATGCCGTACAAATCGCGGAGATAGTAGTCAGGGATAATTTGTTCTGATGCTGTGGTAAGCCCGGCACCTAAGTTGCCGGAAATCGATGGGTTTTTTACCCATTCACCGAATCGGACAGTTTGAATGTTTGCGGTACATTAAGCAGCGCGTTCTGCAGGTAAACTAATTAAGACAGTGAGGTAGGTGTCCCAGGTGGGAATTATAATTCAGAAATTTGGTGGAACATCTCTTTCCACCCCTGACCAGAGGGAAAGGGTATGCAAGGCGATTCAAAGAGAACGCCACAAGGGTAACAAGGTGGTGGTGGTGGTATCGGCCATGGGCCGGGTTGAAGATCCTTATGCCACTGATACCCTTATCCGACTGGTGAAAGAGGATAACCTCAACCCTAACCGGAGAGAATTGGATATGTTAATGTCATGTGGTGAGATTATCTCCGGGGTGGTGCTCACTAACAAGTTGCAGTCACAGGGTGAGAAGGCGGTGTTTCTTAACGGGCTGCAGGCCGGAATAAAAACCAGCGCCGATCACGGTGATGCACGAATTGTGGCCATTGAGACCAGTGCAGTTAAACGCTATTTGGACCAGGATTATGTGGTGGTGGTGGCAGGTTTTCAGGGTTTCTCTGAGGATGGCGAGATCACGACTCTCGGTCGGGGGGGAAGTGATGTTACCGCCAGTGCACTCGGGGTGGCACTGGGGGCCGAAGTTATTGACATTTATACCGATGTTGAGGGAATCATGACTGCTGACCCGCGAATCGTGAAGAACGCCCGCCTGTTGGATGCTGTAACCTACAATGAGATATGTCAGCTGGCCCGTGAAGGGGCTAAGGTAATCCACCCCCGGGCGGTGGAGATTGCTATGGAGTGTAACATTCCCTTGCGGGTTCGTTCCACTTTCAGCGATGGTACTGGTACCCTGGTAGGTAGCCACGGGGAATTCAACGGGAAATCAATCCGGATCAAAAGAGACAACCTGATAACCGGTATCACTCAGATGCCGGATATCACCCAGATAAGGGTGGATATACAAGGGGAATCAGATTTGCCTCTAAGAGTGTTCAAAGCCATGGCCCTGGCGGAAATAAGTGTTGACTTCATTACGGTTAACCGTGAGGTGGTTATCTTTACGGTTCTGCAGGAGGTTGCCGAGCGAGCCCAGGAGATACTCAAAAACCTGGGGGTGAGCGTTCAAGCCGAGCCCGACTGTGCCAAAGTAGCAATTGTTGGTGCTGCCATAACCGGTATTCCCGGAGTCATGTCCAAAGTAGTGGAGGCATTGACGCTTAATGGGATTACCATCCTGCAGTCAGGAGATTCTTACACCAATATATGGTGTCTGGTCAAACGGAATCAGATGGAACAGGCGGTTAAGGCCTTACATGATAAATTTGATCTGGGTAACCAGGAAGGAGGGGACTTTTAGTGGCTTTTCCGAGACTTATGACTGCCATGATTACCCCATTTACGAGTAATCTGGAGATTGACTATAAAAAAGTGCGTGATTTAGCGAATCACCTGGCGGATACGGGAAGTCAAGGTATTGTTGTCTGTGGTACTACCGGGGAATCCCCAACCCTCACCCATGAGGAAAAGCTCCAGTTGTTTTCGGTAGTACAGGAAGAAGTCGGTGCCAGGGTCGAGGTCTGGGCTGGGGTGGGGACCAATTCCACTGCTCATACGGTGGAAATGGCCCGGAGTGCCAGTAAATTAAAAATCAACCNNCATAAACCCAGTCAGGAAGGACTATACCGGCATTTTAGGAGATTGGCCGAGGCTACCTCTCTGCCGGTAATGCTCTACAATGTCCCAGGCCGGACCGGTATTAACCTGTTGCCGGCTACGGTTAAGAGATTAGCTCAGATTGAAAACGTGGTGGCCTTGAAGGAGGCCAGTGGGAATATGGATCAGATGTCGGAACTGGTTAATGCGACACCGGACGACTTCATTATATATAGCGGTGATGATTCCTTGACCTTGCCTATGATGTCTTTAGGAGCGCAGGGAGTAGGGAGCGTAGCCTCTCATCTGGTGGGCCGGGAAATACGAAACATGATCGAATCATACATAGCAGGCGATGTCAAGAAGGCCGCCCAAATTCACGCTCGGCTCTTTCCGGTCTTCAAAGTTCTATTTATCACCTCCAATCCGGTTCCCTTAAAAGAATCACTGCGTTTATTGGGAAAGGACAGCGGTTTTCTGCGTGAGCCACTGTGCCCACCTACCGAAGCTGAGTGTTCCGAAATATCTCGCGTGTTAAAGGAATTCGGGTTGCTCCAAGGCTAAGCAATCTGGCAGTCCGGTTCTTTAAACCACTCGCCGCGATTAAAATTACCTGAATAACCCGAAGTCATATTCAGGTGGGCAACGCGACTGATGGACCTCAGTGATCATGGCTGACCACGGCTCTACCTTGTAAATATGGGCAGGTTTGTTTATAATTTAGTAGATTCAATTGTCCGGATTATGAATGGGGACCAATCGCTGCAGGGACAGGAGGTGCTAAATGGCAGAAAACGACGTTCGATTGCAGATTATTCCTCTTGGAGGTCTTGGTGAGATCGGTAAAAACATGATGGTTATCAGATATCAGGACAGCATAATCGTTATAGATGCTGGCTTGATGTTCCCGGAGGAAGAACTGCTTGGAATTGATATAGTCATACCAGATATCAGCTATTTGATTGAGAATCGCGACAAGGTAAAAGGAATAATCCTCACCCATGGACACGAAGACCATGTTGGCGCATTGCCATATTTATTAAAAGAGATAAATGTTCCGGTTTATGCTAGCAGGTTAACACTGGGAATTGTCGAGGCCAAACTGAAGGAACACCATCTTGGCAAGACCACTATGATACCGGTTAAGCCCCGAGAGGTTCTGAACATTGGCCCCTTCGAGATTGAGTTTGTCCGGGTAATCCACAGCATCCCTGATTGTCTGGGGGTGGCGATACACACCCCGCTGGGGGTTATATTTCATACCGGCGATATCAAGCTGGACCAGACTACGGTGGATGGAGAACTGGTTGACTATCGTAAGCTGGCCGAACTGGGAGAAAAAGGGGTCCTGGTCTTGATGTCGGATAGTACCAATGCGGACAGGCCCGGGTATACCCAATCGGAAAGGTTGGTTGGAGATACCTTTGAGGATCTTTTCAGGCGCTGTCATGGCCGGATTATTATAACCACCTTTGCCTCCAATGTTCATCGTATTCAACAGGTGATAACAACTGCTAACCGCTATGGCCGCAAGGTTGCCCTGGTCGGCAGGAGTCTGCTCAACAACGTCACTATTGCCAGAGAACTGGGATACATCGATATCCCGGATGACTGTTGGATTGAGATGGAGGACATTAACCGGTACTCACATTCTGAGCTGGTGATAATAACTACCGGTAGTCAGGGTGAACCGATGTCAGCCCTAACCCGGATGGCCATGGCGGATCACCGCTGGGTCGCGATACAGCCGGGTGATACGGTAATAATATCGGCGACGCCGATACCGGGTAACGAGAAATTGGTGGCTCGGACTGTGGACCACCTTTTCCGGCAGGGTGCTGAGGTTATCTATGAAAGATCTGCCGGGGTTCATGTATCTGGGCATGCCAGTCAGGAAGAACTGAAAATACTGATTAATCTCGTACGTCCCAAATACCTGATTCCAGTACACGGCGAATACCGTCACTTGAGAAGACATGCCCGGATAGCAGAATCACTGGGCATGCCGGAATCCAGGATTATAGTGGCCGAAAATGGACAGATTATTGAGATAACCAAGAAGAAGGTTTCCACCACCAACAGAGTAACTGCCGGTCGGATTCTGGTAGACGGACTCGGGGTGGGTGATGTTGGCAATATCGTACTGCGTGATCGCAAACAGTTATCTCAGGACGGGATTATAATCGTAGTGGTGACCATTAACAAAGACTCTGGGGCGTTGGTAGCAGGTCCGGACATTGTATCACGTGGATTTGTTTACGTGAGGGAATCCGAAAAGCTGATTGAAGAATCGAAGGCCAGGGTTCGAGAGGCTCTGTCTGTTTGCGAACAACGAAACATGAAGGACTGGGCGTCCATTAAGTCCCAGGTTAGAGAAGTGCTGAGCAAGTACTTGTATGAACAGACCCGAAGACGTCCGATGATCATGCCAATCATCATGGAGGTTTAGCCAAACCTATTTAAGGTGTTTATCATTTGATCACCGCCGTCCGTGCCACCCAAAAAGCAGAATATCTTCGCCTTTTCCCGGCTTCTAAACACGGAGCCGGGAAGTTGTTTTTTGGTCGTTATGTACCTTAATTAGGGTCCTTTATAGGGCTTGCCCCCATAAAATGTATGCCCATCCTTTAAGATAACAGACCGTGACTATTTTCAGACCTTTCTCGGGATAATAAGAAAAAATTATGAGCTGGAGGTAAGGCCATGTCCATTGATACTGAACAAAAACCTGAACAGACACCTGAACAGACACCGATGTCGGAGCAAAGAAAAGCTGATGCCATAAAAGAATTCGGTCAGGTTGATATTGCAGGATTTCGTAGCGATATACATTGTATTTCGATAATTGGACAGGTTGAAGGCCATGTGGTGTTGCCACCCCAGAATAAGACCACCAAGTACGAACATATTATCCCCCAGCTGGTAGCAGTGGAGGAGAACCCTGGAATCAAAGGACTTCTCGTGATCCTCAATACTGTTGGTGGTGATGTGGAAGCCGGACTGGCCATAGCGGAAATGATCGCCAGCATGTCCAAACCATCGGTTTCGATAGTATTGGGTGGGGGTCATTCTATTGGCGGCCCTATTGCTGTGGCTACCGACTATTCCCTTATAGCCCACACTGCGACCATGACTATTCATCCCATCAGGCTGACCGGGCTGGTCATCGGGGTACCCCAGACCTATGAATACCTGGACAAGATGCAGGATCGGGTAGTAAGGTTTGTTACCTCTCATTCCCGGATAACGGATCAAAAGTTCCGGGAGTTGATGTTTAGGACTGGTGAGCTGGCCCGGGACATTGGCACCGTCTTGGTGGGTAAGGATGCAGTGGAGGTAGGTTTGATCGATGCTGTGGGAGGTATAAAAGAAGCGGTCACCCACCTGAAACATCTGATTGATCAGAAAGGGGCATTCCATTGATAATCTATACCGGAATGGAGGATTATTTCACCTGTTGGAACACTAACTGGGATGAGACCGAAATAGAGTTGGAGGACTCATGCCGGCTGGTAGTTCGGCCTCAGGGTTTTAACCGGGCAACGGTCTTGAGGCTTATTACCTCTGATCCCCAGCAGTACCTGCGTAAGGAGTTTCAACCGGCTACCGAGATCGAGCTACCTCTTAATCAAGCCACCAACAAATAGCCAGAATAAGTTTACTCGGAGTCCAGTGCAGCGACCGTGGGTACACGATATTTGGCAGGGTGTATCAGGGTACTGCACTGGAATACGCTCAAAAACCCGTAAACGACAAGATACTTGGAATACTCTGTCCCCTGTATGCTATAATTTATGGAGCAAAATTGGGGGGATAGAGTATTGAGTATTTTTGAGGCACTTCTATTAGGTCTTGTGCAGGGACTCACCGAATTTTTACCAGTGAGCAGTTCGGGTCATCTGGTCATCTTCCAGCACCTGCTTGGAATCCAGGAACCCCCGTTGACGTTTGATACCCTGGTCCATTGGGGAACACTGATACCGGTGTTTGTCGTGTTCTGGCCAGACATCGTAGAAATAATGAAAAAGCCGTTTTCGCGGCTGCCCTTTTTAATTATTGTGGGCTGCATTCCGGCAGCGGCGATGGGGATATGGTTAGAGCCAATCTTTGAAAAGGCTTTTGAGTCATTGCTGGTTGTAGGAATCGGCCTCCTGATTACCGGGTTTATCCTGTTATTGTCAGAAAAACTCGCCAAGAGGGATCTTCGGAACAAGAACTGGTCAACTGTGACTGCGTGGGATGCCCTACTGATCGGAGTGATGCAAGGTATTGCCATAACTCCCGGGATTTCTCGGTCCGGGTCTACCATTGCCGGCAGTCTCCTGCGAGGTCTTAATCCGGAATATGCGGCCCGTTTTTCGTTTCTGCTGTCGATCCCGGTAATTTTGGGAGCCGGCATTGTGCAGCTTAAAGACTTACCGGCCGGTGCGTTTACCGGTTTGAATTGGCTCCCTTTCCTGACAGGACCAGCGGTAGCGGCAGTATCAGGGTATGTGGCCATCAAGCTGGTCTTGAGGTTTTTGCAGCGCGGACGTTTGAGTGTTTTCTCTTATTACTGCTGGGCGGTGGGGTTAATCACCCTGGCTTCCTATGTACTCTTTTAGCCTGGCAGAGAGCACCCAAAGGATCTCCTTCGTTGAATAGGAGGGATCAGCATTGCCAAAGGCGGTTAAAGGCAAAAAAGCCAAGACCCAAAAGAAGCCACGCATTGATTTGCATGCCGGACTGGCTTGTGGGATTGGCTTTTTTTTGGCCGCAAGTCTTTTGTATTACAGCGGAAAACCGCATGATAATGAGATAATTGGTCTACTGGGAACTAATCTGGTTCTGGGGATGGAGAAGCTGTTCGGTCCGGTTAGTTTTATCCTGCCCCTGGTCCTGATCATTTGGTCCTGGCATATTACCCGGTCACGAAGCTACTGGTCTTCCCGCATGACCGGCATAACCCTGATATGGGGTTCAATTCTGGTATATTTCGCCATGTATCAGATCCCCAGAGGTCTGGAGGTGTGGGANNTGATAAAACTTACCGGCAGCCTGGGGGTCAATCTCCTGATGGGCACCGCATTTTTGGCCGGTGGTTTCCTGGTTATCAACCGGTCTTTTACTGAGTTAAAGAACACTTTGACCAGGTGGTCACAGGATACCCTGAAATTTCTGGATAGCCTGATTTTTTATGAAGAGGAATCTCAGCCGCCGGAGCCGATAATTCTGGGAGGTGGAATTGCCAAACCCGGTGATGTGCCACCGCCACCGCCGATAATTAATGAGGTCGAGCCGGTTAAGGTGGTGGAGGAACCCGCATACATACCCCCACGCATACGCAAAAGACCGTACCCTTCGGGTTACAACCGGCCGCCTTTGGACTTTCTGGCTGCTGTTGACAGTGACCGGGTCTTTAACAAGAGCGACATTAAAGAGAGCATCAAGACTCTGGAAGATACCTTTGCCAACTTCGGAATGAAGATCAAGGTGAACCAGGTGAGTTGTGGGCCGGCGGTTACCCGGTATGAACTGCAGCCGGCGCCGGGAATCAAGGTCAGTAAGATCCTGAGTCTGACCGATGACCTGCAGCTAAGCCTGGCGGCGAGGGGCATCCGCATTGAGGCCCCGATTCCTGGTAAATCAGCGGTTGGTATTGAGGTGCCCAATGAAAAGATTGCCCAGGTCGGTCTGCGTAATATCCTGGGATCAAGCATCTTTCAGGACTCTGCAAAAACCCTCACCATCGCACTGGGTGAAGACATATCGGGTAACCCGGTGGTGGCGAGTCTGGAGGACATGCCTCATCTGCTCATCGCCGGCTCGACTGGGTCAGGCAAGAGCGTATGCCTGAACAGCTTGATACTCAGCCTGCTCTACAAGGCTTCGCCCGAGGAGCTGCGTCTGGTACTGATTGACCCCAAGATGGTTGAGTTAACAATTTTCAATGGGGTACCTCATCTGATGGCCCCGGTAGTCACGGATCCCAAGAAAGCGGCCATGGTGCTGCGCTGGATGCTGACCGAGATGGAGAAGAGGTACCAGCGGTTCTCTCAGGAAGGGGTCCGCGATATCTATCGCTTTAATGAGGTCAGTCCGG
>DCTH01000159.1 GCA_002329495.1 Syntrophothermus sp. UBA1445
CTGAGGGTTCTTATAGCCGGTCAGGTTGGTAATTCCAATCTGGCTGCTGTGGAAGAGCGGGTAGAGGAAGCTGTCCGCATCGGGATAATCAGCATCCCACCCCAGGCGGAAAAAGTCAAGCTGCATGGAGGTCATCTTTTCCTCGTAATCCTTCCAGGCAAGCGCAGTTGGCTGAATCGGCACCTGCACCGCATCCAGCTGGGTCTTGATGGCCAGGGCCACCCGAGCATGGCCCTGATCGGTGTTGTAAGTCAGCTTCAGGGCCGGCGGGTTGACACTCTTGAAATAATCCGTTTCCGCCAGGAGTTCGATGGCGTTCTCACTGTTCAGGGTATAACCCTGCAGCGAACGGTTGTAGCCGGGAACCGACATGGGTATTATCCCTTTGGCTGGCTGGCCTACCCCGCCCATAACGTTCTTGATCAGGAGTTCCCGGTCAATGCAGTAGTTCAAGGCTCGCCGGAGGTTCAGCTGATTGTAAGGGGTGCGGCCGACGTTCATGGCATAGGCATAAAAGCCCATGAGCGGCGATTTTACAAGGCGGTGCTGCGCGGTGGCTGCTTGTAGATTGGTGACCTCCGAGCGGGGTACGGAATCCAGGACATCCAGTTGACCGGCCCGAAAAGCCGTCAACCCCTGGTTTTCGTCGGCAAAACAGGTAAAGGTGATCGTGGATACAGCCGGTCTTAGTCCGTGGTAGTTATTACGAGCTTTTACGATCAGGCTTTTCCCTTGCTCAAAGGCCCCCAGTTTAAACGGTCCAGTCCCGACCGGAATCTCGATCGGGTCCCGGGTGTCAACCACCCAGAAGGCAGGATGGGTAAGCTTGTAGATGAAGGCGGAATCGGGTTCAGTCAGGATAACCCTGATGGTATGGGGGTCGATAACCTTAATGCCGCTTATTTCCTGGGCACTGCCGTCAATTACCTCTTTGGCCCCGGCGACAGTACTAAAAAGACTCCGGGTCACCGGGTTTTCCGAGGATCGCAGGGCTCTCTCCCAGGACAGTTTTACATCCTGAGCCTGCAAGCGGCGCCCGTTATGAAAGCGAACCTCACCGTTCAATGTAAACAGGATGCTTTTGGAGTCCTTGGCATATCCCCAGTTGTTGGCCAGGCACGGTTTCAGGCTCTGAGTCTGCTCATCCCACCGCACCAGAGGCTCATACATGGTGGAAGCCATCAACTTTTCAGCACTGTCCTGCACCTGGGCGGGATCTATGGTCTCTGCCTGTCCCACCACTCCAAACCTGAACGTACGGCCCTCAACCGTGGTCTGGACCGCCGCTGTGTATATGATCCACAGAGTAAGGAAGCCGGCTAATATTGCGATACCGGCTATCGCTAAGCTCCTCCTGGTAATGATCACCTTCTCCTCCCCCTTGTCCCCATTTTTTAGTAAATATATGGCGGAGGTTAATGGAATATGAACGGTGATCACTGGAATCATCATGCGTCTTGTAAATCATGCGGTAAATCTCGTACTCGTTCAGCACTTTGCGGATGTGATTACGGGTCTCGGGGAAAGGCACCTTTTGAACATTTTCCAACGTACCGTCCCAGATCCCGACCAGCAGCCACTCCCGGACATTACCCCGTCCGGCGTTGTAGGCGGCGATCACCAGGGGCAGTCTACCGTCAAATTCCCGGCTGAGGTCGGAGATGTACCAGCAGCCCAGCTTGATATTGGTCTCCGGGTCCACCAGCTTGGTGTCATCGAACTCCTCGATACGCAACTGGTTGGCTGCCCACCGTGCGGTGTCCGGCATCAGCTGCATCAGGCCCTGGGCTCCGCTGGAGGAGGTTGCGACCGTGCTGAATCGGCTTTCCACCTTGATCAGGGAAAACACCAAGAGGGGATCTATGTCGTAGTTTTCGGCGTAACTGACCACCAGGTCCTGGTGCGGCATCGGATAGAAGATCGTAATCCAGCGAGGGAAGGTAAGGATTATGATCATGGTCATAATGACAAAAAACCACATGACAAGAGGAAACCTAAGTTGTGTGTTCCTCATCTGTGGTCGCGGCATAGACCTACTCCTTCCGGTGCCAGGCACCTGTTATCCGCAACTTAAGTTTACTGATTTGCGTTGCGTCCCGCCACCAGTTCTGAAGAGTGAAGCCGTTGGGGGCAGTCCTCCAACAATGCATTAAATGCTGTCCGGGGCTTACTAATTCATATATTGCGGCGTGGCACCTAAAATGCCCGCCAGTTCATTGTAAAATTTGGTTACCAGTGCCCGGGTTTCCTCCACGGTTCCCCGGTTGTCGATCAGGCGGTCCGCCCGCTTCATCTTCTCCTCAATCGGCATCTGGGCCCGAAGGCGCTGGCGGGCCTCTTCCTCCGTCAGATTGTCCCTTTTCATCAGACGCTCAATCTGCAGGGGCACATCCACCCAGACCAGCCAGACCTCGTCAACCTTCTGGTCCATGCCGGTTTCCAGCAGCAACGGAACATCCCAGACCACTATTTTAACATCTGCAGGCAGTTCCTGCATCCGATAATTAAAAACCTCCCATAGACGGGGATGGGTAATACTGTTAAGCTTCAGGCGGAGATTAGGATGGGCAAAAACCAGATCCCCCAGGGCCTTCCGGTCCAGCTGCCCATCGGG
>DCTH01000096.1:0-1017 GCA_002329495.1 Syntrophothermus sp. UBA1445
CGGGTTTCTAGCGAAATATCAGGCAGAAAGCCAGGAAAGCAAAAGGAACCAGGATCATAACTATCTTGTCGTGCCTGGATAAAACCTGGTAATGCATATAGCTTCTCGTGGGGTATAGACCAAAGGCCCGGCTTTCCATGGAGATGGTCAGGGAATCCACCTTGCTCAGCGCAGATATCACCAATGGCACAAAAAGGTACCTGATCATCCTCAACAGCCTGCGCGGGGAGAGTCCCTCCATCTCAATCCCTTTGGCCATCTGGGCATTCTTTACCTGCTCAAGTTCCAGCTGAAAAACTGGAATGAAGCGGAGGGCGGTTATAAGCATAAAGCCGAACCGATATGGTAATCCCACCTGCATCAGTGAATAAGCCAGGTAATTCGGGTCGGTGATGGCTACAAACAGATAACTGGCGCCTATAATATTGACGAAACGCAGCATTATGTTCAAGCCTCCCAGAAGTCCTTCTGACCATACTGTGAGGCTGATCATTCCCAGGTTATACTGCCAGAGCAAAACGCCTTCTCTGACAGCCAGAATCTGAATCAAGAGAATCATTACCCCAAAGATGAGAATAAAGCGGAGCTTGCGGACAAAAAAAGTGAGGCCCAGTCCAGCCAGGGCATAAAATACCAGCAGAGTGGCTAAGAGAATGGCTTCCCCGGCACAGGAGGTGACGGTAAAAACCGTTATGCTGAAGCAGATAAGCCAGACCAGTTTGATGAGCGGGTGAACACGGTGGAGCAGGGATTCTTTTTCTACGTAGGTCAGCCCCGGAAAGAAACCCTTCACCAGCAAAGATGTTCGGTTTTGTACGGTGTTACGAGAAGATTCCATCTTGGTTTGCCGTTTCATTCACTGAAGATAAACCATATCCCGAGGGCAGGTACTCATCCCATCCCCACTGGGCAAGTTTTTCCATGGCCCCCTCTACCGGGGCGTCAATAACCAGTTTCCCGTCCGACAGGAAAAGAACCCGCTGGCAACAGGAAACAATCACATTTGGTTCATGACAA
>DCTH01000096.1:1025-2506 GCA_002329495.1 Syntrophothermus sp. UBA1445
ATCCTGCAGAGCCGTAATCAGAAGGTCAAGCCGGTCGCGGTCCTGCCCCACAAGGGGCTCATCCAGGATCAGAATCCCGGGAGAGTAGGCCATGACCGATACCAGGGTCAGTCGCTTTTTTTCCCCCAGACTCAGGGTAAAGGGATTCCTGTCCATATACTGCCTGAGCCCGAACTCCTCCAAAAGCCGATCAACCCGCTGTTCAGTTTCCCGGGGATTCTGCCGGCACAAAAAACTTGAGGCCAGAATCGCTTCCCGAAAAACGGTATTCTCAAAAATCTGGTGGTTGGGGTTTTGAAAGGTANNTCCTGAGCTCGGCGGGAGACTTTTTTCCGGGTTATATCCTCCCCCCGCAGACAAACCGCGCCTTTCCTGGACTTGATGATCCCGAGCAGGGCCATAAGAAGAGTGGTTTTGCCACTACCGTTACTTCCCATAATAGCGATGGTTTCTCCTGGGTGAGCATGGAAGCTGATCCCGGAAATCACCTCTCTCTCCTCATATCCGGCTGCCAGGTTCTTCACCGTCAAAAGAGGAGTCTGATGAGTCGGCCTCTCAGTATTTGATATCATGCCCGGCCAAAATCCGGCTGCGGACGGGGTACTTATGCGGGTCGGAACATAATGGTGGTCTGCTGTTTCCGGTGTTTTCTCCGCTATTAGTTTTCCTCCCTGCATGAGCAGCAGACGGTCAGAAATGGGCAGAAGTCTTTCCAGTCGATGCTCAATAACGATAATTGAAATCTCGTGCTGTTCCTTCAGCTGTTTTAAGGTAGCAAGTACCTGTTTAGTACAGGATGGGTCCAGATTGGCGGTAGGTTCATCCAGAATCAGGAGCGAAGGATTCATTGCCAGCACCGAGGCAATAGCCACCCGCTGTTTTTCCCCCCCGGAAAGGGTATGCACCTTCCGGTCCTTTAAATCCAGGGCCCCCACCGCCTGCAAGGCAAAGTAGACCCGTTCCTGTATCTCTGCGGATGGTATACACAGATTTTCCGGACCAAAGGCCACCTCGTTGCTTACGGTAAGAGTGCACAGTTGAGCCTCCGGATCCTGCTGTACCAGACCGACGATGCCAGAAAGCCCGCCAGCCGGATAGTCTCGGGTGTTTTTTCCCTGGATACGGACTGCGCCCTCCATGCTGCCGCCATAGGAATGGGGAATGAAACCCGCCAGACACAGCGCCAGGGTAGATTTGCCGCAACCACTGGGCCCGGTAATGGTGATAAACTGGCCCGGGTATACCTGCAGGTTGATTCCCTCCAGTGCCGGAACCACCGAGCCCATATAGGTATAAGATAATCCCTGAATGTCAACTACCGGGTCCAATATCAGAACTCCTTTTCGCTTCTGCTGGCCTATTCTACAACCATCCGGTTTATCATCTTCACCCAGTGCCCGCCTTCATAATTGCCCGCGATCAGGCGCAGCATATCGTCTTCCCTGATTAAAAGCAGCTGATCATCTTTTAAGACCTTTTGC
>DCTH01000083.1 GCA_002329495.1 Syntrophothermus sp. UBA1445
AAACAGTGGGTAAGCACTTAAAAACTGTGGTTCTTCCCAATTTGCAGAGTGGAAAAGATACCAACTGCAGAGAGTGTCAGGCATCATGTCAATCAGCCTGCAAGACCTCATGCACCGTAGGAAATCAGGTCTGTAAAAAGTAATTAACCCGGATTTTTAATGGCGGCTCATTACTGACGGGATAACCCTGAAAGTGGAAATGAGCGTGCTGATTCATATCCCGAGATGCTAACCCAATATCCGAGACGGTAAACCCTACCTGCAACTGGTAGGGTTTAAATGCTTATGGGGGGTCTGCCCGTGATCAGCCTGCGTGATTATAACTTTTCAGCCAATGTCCACCTGTTTCAGATAAAAGACCTGAATATTATACTCGACGTTAATTCAGGGGCGGTTCATGTTTTGGACGACCTGGCCTTTGAATTTATACAGGAATTGATTAGTACCCGAGGGGACTGGGATCTGGCCCAGACCTGTGCGAGAGCGAAATACCCGCTCGAAGCCGTAAGAGATACCAGGGAGGAGATAGAGGAGGCTTACCGTAAGGGGAGCCTGTTTACGGCAGGGGAAGAGATGGATATTGACTACAGTGCTTTTTATCCCAAGTCTATCTGTCTTAATGTGGCTCATGCCTGCAACATGCGATGCCGGTACTGCTTTGCTGAGCAGGGGAGTTTCGGCCAAAATCAGGGCCTGATGGACCTGGAAGTCGCGAAACAGGCGGTTGATTTTCTGATAGAAAGCAGTGGTCCCAGGAGGAACCTGGAACTGGATTTCTTCGGGGGAGAACCACTATTAAATATGAAGGTGGTCAAAGCGACTGTTGACTACGGAAGGGCCATGGCTGCAGTAGCCGGAAAGCAGATAAACTACACCCTGACCACCAATGCGTTGCGTCTCGATGAAACGGTGCGGGATTATCTGATTAGCGAAAGAATAGCGGTTATCCTCAGCCTGGACGGTCGTCCTGAGGTTAATGACCGTATGCGCATCCAGCCTGGCGGGGAAGGAACTTATCAGCATATTACCCCCCAGATTCTGGATATGGTGGCTATGAAGCCAATCAGTTACTACGTGAGAGGAACCTTTACCGCACAGAACCTGGATTTCAGCAACGATTTCTTACATCTCATAAACCTTGGATTGGAACACATTTCCCTTGAGCCGGTAACCGGTGGGGAACCTGACATTGCCCTGACCAGGGAACACCTCCCCCAAATAGCGGCCCAGTATGAAAAACTGGCGGATATCCTGCTTGCCAGCGAACAGGAAGGGCGACCAGTTAATTTCTTCCATTTCAATCTGGACTTGAACCGGGGACCGTGCCTGGCCAAAAGGACCACCGGGTGTGGTGCCGGGATCGAATACCTCGCAGTTACTCCGGAAGGAGATGTCTTTCCCTGTCATCAGTTCATCGGTATCCCCGAGTTCAAGATGGGTAATGTTCGGGGGAGTGAACTTGATAAGACGGTGCGGGAGAAGTTTGCAGGCAATACGCTCGCTCATAAAGAATGTCGTAACTGTTGGGCCAGATTTTACTGTGGCGGCGGTTGTCATGCCCTGGCTTACTTTGAGAATAAAGACATGTCGGTTCCCTATGAACTGGCATGCTTAATGCACCAGAAACGCCTGGAATGTTCATTCTATATGGCTGCCAAAAGAATGGAGGGTTGAAGCCATTAAGTCCTATTGGCCGTTTGTGAAAGCGGGTTTTCTGGCCCTGGGGGGAGGTATAAGCATGCTTCCCTATCTGGAGGAGATTGCCCGTAAACAGCTGGGGATTGACAGCGAGGAATTCCTGCAGGTAGTGGCAGTGGCGCAGAGCTTCCCTGGTGCGATGGGTATTAATACCGCGGCGATAATCGGGTACCGGATGGGAGGCGCTAAAGGCACTTTGGCTGGCGTTCTGGGAGTAACTGTTCCCAGTATCATCTGTGCCAGTGCGCTTTTTTTCCTGCTGTTGTCCGTGGCTGAGACCACCTGGCTGGGTATGGGCACCAGGGCCCTGAAAGCGGCAGTGGTAGGAATCGTTCTGGGAATGGCAGTCAATCNNGGTTATAAACCAATATTGATTGGTCTGGCGGCTATGCTGCTCTTTTACCAGTTGCAGGTCAGTCCGGTCTACATACTTATCGGGGCTGGCATACTGGGGTATATATTTCTTTCATCAGCGGAGGCGGAATGATGCTCTACCTCAAACTGTACCTGCTATTCCTTAAGATCGGCCTTCTCGGTTTTGGTGGTGGGTATATGATGATACCCCTGTTTTTTCTGGAAATTGTTGATCGTTATAAATGGTTATCCCATGACGATATGTTTAATATTATAGCGGTTGCCCAGACAGTCCCCGGCACCTTTGCCACCAATACCGCTACCCTGGTTGGGTTGAACATGGGGCATATAGGGTATGGGCTGGTAGCGGTTCTGGGAGTTGTCTCTCCGGCCCTGTTGGTTGCCTACCTGGCGGACAGGTATGTTAGACCCCACCTGAAAAACCCGGCTTTACAGGGGGTCTTAAAGGGGATTGCCGCAGCAGTTATCGGGATCATCCTGGCAACCGGTTTAAGGATGATGGACAGCGCAGTAATTGATGGCCCCACGATGATAACCGGTCTTTTTGCCTTCTACCTGTTTTATTCGAGAAACTGGAATGTGGCTCTGGCCACAATTTCAGCGGCCGCAGCAGGAGTTTTATTAATTTATTTTATTTAGAAGGAATTACTTCCTTTGTCGAAGAATTATTTTTTTATTCCCAAATCGGGAGGTTAGACGATATTTTATAGAAAGGGTATTTTATGGAGGCAATATTGAAGCATAAAAAAGTTATAATTCCCATTATAATTGGGCTGGTTTGTATACTTACATATTTGGCGGTAGATATAGTATCAGGACAAAAAACCAACGCAGTTGAAGTTGTAATTAATAATAAACCATTATTTATTGCTCAGGATAAAGCGCAGGTTGAAAAAGAAGTAGCCAGGGTGGTAGCTCGCGAGGAAAAAAGAATCGGCAACCAGATAACCCTTGCCTACCAGCCCCAATATCATATGGTATTGGTCCCCAGAGATGAGATCGCCAGTCAATCGGAGATAACCAAAGCTATTGAGGAATCACTCCTGCTCAAAACCTCCGCCGCACAAATTAGAGTTAATGGGCAGCCAACAGTGTGTGTAGCCGATGCCGCTACGGCCAACCAGATTCTATCCGACCTCAAGGTTTGCATGAGCAATTGTACTGAAAATGAGAAAATTGTTAAGGCTGATTTCGTTGAAAAGGTCGAAATCGAGGAAGGAATATTCCCCGTGCGCGAGGTTATGGTCGCGGCCGATGCCTTAGCCCTATTGGAAACTGGAGACGTCTCTCCGATTGAGTATACAGTTAAACCGGGTGATTCCCTGTGGATGATTGCGCGAAATCATGATACTCGGGTAGCCAATATTATGGCCCTGAATAACCTGAAGACCGAAGATTTGCAACTGGGTCAGAAACTGCTTATAAGCTGCAGTAACCCCCTGGTTAGTGTTGAATCAGTTATTGAAGGCAAGAAGACCGAAGTAATTCCATATACAACTCGGGTAACTACCAGTAAATCTGTTTCCTCAACCCAGGTCAAGCAAAACGGCCAAAACGGAGAAAAACAGGTGAGCTACGTCCTGACCAAGAAGAATGGTCGTGTAACTGAGAATAAGGTGCTGGCTGAAGTCATAACCCGTAAACCGGTTGATCGGATTGTGGTTACCGGGACCCGAAGCAGTTATACGATGACCGCGTCTCGTGGGGGGTCACATGTGGGAGGGCTAAGCTGGCCGTTATCAGGTGGTATTACCTCAGGCTATGGCGCAGGCCGTGGTCATACGGGAATAGATATCGATGGAGACACCGGGGATTCGATCAGAGCTGCCGCGGGAGGGACGGTTACTTCAGCAGGACGCAACGGCACCTACGGATTAATGGTTACAATTGATCATGGCAATGGTCTCAAAACCCGGTATGCTCATTGTTCAAGCATACTGGTCAAGGCAGGTCAGGAGGTATCCCGGGGGCAGGTTATTGCCCGGGTGGGTTCAACCGGCAGAAGTACGGGATCACACCTCCATTTTGAGGTGATTAGCGGTGGTTCCTTCCAGAACCCTCTACGGTATCTTGATTAAGCCAAGAGATATTGAATAATCGGTAAATAATGCGGCATATCAGTGCCGCATTATTACATTAACCCCCTTTCCACAAATTGGACGCCCCTTTAGTCAAGCCCTGATAGTATAATATGATTCGGGGAAGGAGGGGCCATTTTTGTTTGGGGAGAGGAGTTTTTTCATTGTCAAGCCCCTGTGGGGCCTGATGATTATTATATTTATTCTGATGTTGTCTTTCTGGTTGAGGACCAGCCTTTATCCTAAACGGGTGTTCTTTAACTACTCCCGGCTTTTCTCGCGGGAGAATACCAATTTTGTAACCAGGAACTACGAGCGGATTAGTACTGAACACTTTATAATTAAATACGGTGAGGCAAATCGAGAGAATGCTCCGATAGTCGCTGAGGCCGCGGAGGAGATATATGAACCGGTTATCAGGATGTTTAATTTTGAACCGCCCCGGCCAACCATGGTGGTTATGTACCCGGATTCCGCAAGTCTGGCGGAAACCTTTGGCTGGGATAAGACCGAAAAAGCGATGGGGGTTTATTGGGCCGGTACTATTCGTATTCTGAACCCGGATGAATGGATTATCGACGGTAATAAAAGGCAAACATTTATTAGAGAGGGTCCTATGGCTCATGAGTTTGCGCACCTGCTGGTGGACCATATAACCCTGGGCAACTACCCCCGCTGGTACACTGAAGGTGTGGCCCAGTATGTCGAAAAGAAGATAACTGGATTTGAATTATTTAACCCGGCGAAGTATAATAATCAATCAGTGGAATACTATGATTTTACCACTTTGGAGCAGGCCTTCGATCAGTTGGATCAAGGTCTGGCTTACGGGCAGTGTCTCCAGGCTATCGAGCTGATTGCTGAGCAATACGGCGAAGATAAGGTGTTTGCAATTCTTGATTACCTGGGGCAGGGTTATGATATGAAACAATCCTTTGCTAAAGCAACTGGACAATCGTTCGATAGATTTGAATATGAATTGCTTGCGATGCAGCAGCATGATATTGCTGTTTAGATGCACCATGGGTGAGGAGGTTAATACATGCGAGACTCCCTGGTCATTGAAGGCGGACAACGTGTAGAGGGAAAAGTAAGAGTTAGTGGAGCAAAAAATGCCAGTCTGGTGATTATAGCTGCTAGCATTTTGGCCCGGGGGCGGACAGAGTTGGAGAATGTTCCCAGGATCAAAGATGTTGAGGTTTTGTTAGATATTCTAACAAATCAGGGATGTAAAACGGAATGGACCAGTGACGGAGTACTGTCCATTGAAGTACCGGATAGTGTTA
>DCTH01000140.1 GCA_002329495.1 Syntrophothermus sp. UBA1445
CTTTGATGCCGAGCACTTTTTTGACGGTTATAAAAACAATCCTGATTATGCCCGCGAGGTTTGCCTGGCTGCTCAGGAAGCAGGAGCTGACTGGGTAGTCCTGTGCGATACCAATGGTGGCAGCCTGACCTGGGAAATCGAGGAGATCGTTCAGCAGATCCGGGAATCCATAACCGTGCCCCTGGGCATCCATGCACATAATGATGGGGGATTAGCGGTTGCCAATTCCATGGCGGCGGTCCGATGTGGTATTACCCAGGTACAGGGGACCATGAACGGCTATGGTGAACGTTGCGGCAACGCAGATTTATGTGCTATTATCCCTAATCTGGAGCTTAAGATGAACCGCTGTTGCCTGCCGCCGGGGAGGCTGAAGCGCTTGACCGAGACCTCACGGTACATCAGTGAAGTAGCCAACATGCCGCATGCCAACAACCAGCCCTACGTGGGACACGGCGCCTTTGCCCACAAAGGTGGTATCCATGTCAGCGCCCTGCTCAAGAACTCCCAGACTTACGAACATACGACCCCGGAGGCGGTGGGTAATCACCGCCGGGTTCTGGTATCTGAGCTTTCGGGGCTGTCCAACCTGCTCTACAAGGCCCGGGAATTTGATCTGGATGTCAACATGTATGACGCCACCAGTCGTCAGATAATCCGTGAGATCAAGGAACTGGAGAACGAGGGGTTTCAGTTTGAAGGGGCTGAGGCCTCCCTGGAACTCCTGCTGCACAAAGCCTTTGGCCAGTATCAGGACTTCTTCCAGTTAGTAAATCTGAAGATCATGGTGGAAAAACGGGAAGACAACGGCATGGCTGCCGAAGCCATCATTAAGATCAAGGTCAATGACCAGGTGGTGCATACCGCCGCGGAAGGTGATGGCCCGGTTAACGCCCTTGACAACGCCCTGCGCAAAGCCCTGGCCGACTTTTTCCCCACCGTGGAACAGATGCAGCTCAGCGACTACAAGGTACGGGTTCTGGATGGAACCGCCGGGACTCAAGCCACGGTCCGGGTTCTGATCGAGTCAACCAGCGGAGCCGAAAAGTGGAGCACGGTCGGGGTTTCGGAAAACATCATCGAAGCCAGCTGGCAGGCCCTGGTTGACAGCGTCAGCTACATGTTATTAAAAGAGACCAAGAAACAAAAAATGGGTTGCTGATAAGTACAACAACTGCACAGTCCACTAATAACGCTGCATACACTATGTAAACAGCGTTATTATTTTGCGTATCTTTAACCAAGGAAAGCGCATCCCGTGTAAAATCCAATTTTCGATGATATCAGTGGCAATCATTACAAAAAAGGAGGAACGGTCAGAGATTGGAAGAATAGAAATTTATATGAACCTAAAGAGTCTTTGATTATCCGGGACTCTCGTTAATTTTTCGCGAGCCAACGCTGCTTTATCCCCGAAGGCTCTGTAAAATTCGCTAAAAAAGGGGGGGTTCGATGTTTAAAAGCAAGATCAATTATCGGGTTCTGTTGGATAGCATCGGGTTACCGGTGTTATCAATCAACAAGGATTGGAAGATCAGTTATGTCAACGAAGCCTATGCAGAAATGGTCGATCGTACAGTTGCGGAAATGGAAGGTCGCAAACTGTTGGACCTGTTCCCGGATACAGTAGGTACCCCTTCCCACCTGGCCTATTTACAGGTTCTCGAGACTAAACAGGCCAAGGCGGTTCAGCTTGAAATCCAGGGCCGCCGGTATCGCGAAATCATTTATCCAGCACCCCACGGGCTGATAGCGTTGGTGCAGGAGATACTTGAAGAAAGGCCCCATCTAATTCAATCCGGTGAGGAATACCGCGCCATTTTTGATGAAGTAAATGATGCCCTGTTTGTATACGATGTCCGGAGTGCTACCATTCTGGACGCCAATCGCAGGGCCTGTCAGATGTTTGGCTACAGTCTCGAGGAACTGCAGCAGCTGGGAGTCGGTGATCTGTGCGCCGAGGAACCTCCATTCACCAAAGACATCGTGGTGCAGTGGATAAAGAAGGTGGCCTCGAACAATCCCCAGACCCAGGTCGTGGAGTGGTTGGCCAAAGACCGCTCAGGCCGGGTTTTCTGGGTTGAGGCGAAGTCCAAGAGCAGCTACATACAGAATCGGGAATACCTGCTGGCGATTATCCGGGACATTACTGATATCAAGGAAATACAGCGCAAGCTCAAGGATAGTAACGACCGCTACCTGGAACTCTTTGAAAACTCCGGCGACCTTATCTATGTCCATGATCTGGAGGGCAATTACCTCCGGGTTAACAAAATGATGGAAAAGGCCACCGGTTACTGGCGGGAAGAACTGCTGAACATGAATGTGAACCAGTTAATCGCCGAGGAGAGCCGGAAACAGCATGAGCGCTACCTGGCATTTGGGCGCAGGATGGCCCAGCAGAAAAAGGGTAAGCATAAACCACTCACCTACGAGGCGGAGATTGTAACCAAGCACGGGGCCAGGGTTCATCTGGAGGTCAGTGCCTGGCTGGTCTACAAGGAACACGAGGCGGTGGCCATTCAAGGTATTGCCCGGGACATAACTTCCCGCAAGTTGGAGGAAATCAACTTGCGGCAAACGCAACGGTATATGGTTGATTTCGTTGAATACCTGCCGGATGCGGTTATGGCGATTGACCTTAATGGCAAGGTCGTGGTGTGGAACAATGCCATGGAAGAGCTTACCGGAACCTCGGCTGACAAAATGCTGGGCAAGGGCAACTATGAATACGCGATTCCTTTTTATGGCAAGCGGCGGCCGATTTTGATAGATCTGGTGCTGCGCCCCGACAATATTGAAAGGGATTATGCGGAAATAAAACAGGAACACTATGTTCTGACTGGTGTGGTGGAAGTGCCTGCATTGAAGGGGGAGAAACACCATTTATGGGCCCGGGCGGTTCCCTTTTATGACCGGGCGGGCAATCTTATCGGAGCCATTGAAGCAATACGGGATATGACCGAGTACCAGCGCATTCAAGCCAGTAAGATGCAATCAACCTGATACCATAGTATAGCTGGAAATTTTTAAGTATATCTCAGGGAAGATGAGTGTCCCGGGGTGCGGCGGATTCCCGAAATNNATTTGCGAAATGAAGGGGGAAATCAAGAGCGTGAAGATTGAGAAGAGACCTGCTGCCATCCTATACCCGATACCGGTTGTCCTGGTGACCAGCATTGATCAGGAGGGGAAACCCAATATCATAACTATCGCCTGGGCGGGTACGGTGTGTTCTCAGCCCCCCATGGTTGGTATCGCCATACGGCCCAGCCGCTATTCTCATGAATTGATCACCCGTTCCCGGGAACTGGTGGTTAATATGCCCACGGTCGAACACCTGCGGATGGTGGACTACTGCGGGATGGTTTCAGGACGCGAGGTGGATAAGTTCAAGATGACCGGATTTACCCCCCTGCCGGCCTCCCGGGTTAAGCCGCCGCTGATAAAGGAATGCCCGGTCAATATGGAATGTGAAGTCAGACATATCCTGCAACTGGGGGTCCATGACCTCGTCGTGGCTGAGATCGTGGCTAACCATGTCGACGAGGAAGTGCTGGACGACAAGGGCCGGATTAATCCTGACTTGGCGAAACCCCTGGCTTACAACGGGGTCCAGAAATACTGGAGTATAGGCGTAGAGGTTGGAACCTACGGGCTGTCCAAGGGCAGCTGACAGGGGTACATGGGAACGGGGCGGGCATGGGG
>DCTH01000129.1 GCA_002329495.1 Syntrophothermus sp. UBA1445
AGCAAGCGCTCTATCCAAGCTGAGCTACGCCCCGAACGATGATTATTATAACATGCTGGATCCCGCCTTTCAACCACCTACTGGGGAATGTTTTGGGCCACTGATGTAAGTTTCGACAGATAGATTCTTAACAGCCGAGAATACATAGGATCTCTGCAGAATTGACCGTCGGCCTCTTGCACCCCAAGCAAGCGCTCTATCCGAGCTGAGCTATGCCCCGAACGATTATATTAAAATGTGTTTGATTTCCCTTATTATTCGTCATGGTAGGGAGAGTAAAGGCAAGTGTTTGCAGGATAATATCAGAACGTTGCCAGCTAATACTTGTATGAAAGACGCACCTCTGGTCTTTGCAGGGCCGACAGGGCCGCCCGCGGAATTTTGAAGGCCGTTTTTTGGGATACTATCTGAAAACCCTAAGGAGGCAAGATCATTGAAGCCAAAGAAGAAGATATCTCCCAAGAGAAATGAAATCATTCATCGCATGGGTGACGCTATAAGAGGGGGGAACGCTCAGATGGATCGGTTCGCTGTCCGGCTCAAAGAGAGTACCAAGTGCGGCGTTTGCAGCCGGGACGGACGGACCATGGTGAGATTGTCTTATAATGACGGACAGGAAGCTTACCTGGGCAAGACCTGTGCCCGCTACGTGATGGACTACGTAAACTCAGACACTCTTTCCTAGGTATCCTCCCGATCGGCGATAGCCAGGATAATCTGAACGGTTGAGGCAGCTCATAGGCAGCATGCCAGGGTGTAATCCACTGCTTGCATGGAGAAGGAGATTTTAGGTAAAGTGGATAATGATACAAGGTTAATATCCGAATGGGGGTTTGATTTATGGATTGCCTGGAAGCCATAAAAACAAGAAGGAGCGTCAGGAGATACCGACCGGATATGATCCCGGAGCAGGATCTTCTGGAGATTTTGAATGCAGGCAGGCTGGCTCCAACTGCCGGGAATTTTCAGCCCTGGGAATTCATCATTGCCAGAGACCGGGAGACTATAGCTGCTATAAGGGATGCCAGCTACGAACGTCAGGAGTTGTTGGCTACACCGCCGGTGGTCATTGCAGTATGCGCGGATCCTAAGCGTTCCGAATACTATGGTGAGCGGGGAATGACGTACTTCTGTATACTGGACTGCGCCATTGCCACCCAGAACATGCTGCTGGCGGCTCATGCCCTGGGGTATGGAGGGTGCTGGGTTGGGGGATTCTCGGAGAAAAAGGTACGTAAAGTCCTGGGAATACCCGACAACATAAGAGTCGTATCCCTAATGCCGCTGGGCAAACTCGCCGAGGGTGAGCCCTGGGATCCTCCGAAACGTGAGTTAAAGGACATTTTGCACTGGGACAAGTGGTAGGGTTAAAGCTAAAAGCTAAAAGCAGGGGAGCATCCCCTGCTTTTCTCGATTAGCGTCCGATAAGTTATTTCTCGCTCTTAAGAAAATGGTCCATAAGCAGGTGGCCTTGTAAAAACCGGTTTCCGCTCAGCCGGGCTGTCTCTTCGTTATAGACCGTAGGCCCAACTATGTGACGATGGCTGTCATAAATGAGATATGGCACCTCTTCCGCCGTGTGCGTGCGTTTGCTCAGTGGCGTCGGATGATCTGGCATGAGCAAGATCCGGTAATCGCCCTGATCCTCAAGCCCCCTGATCAACTCACCGAGCACTTTCTGATCGATCTCTTCGATGGCCCTGACCTTGGTTTCCAGTTCACCCCTGTGACCCGCCTCATCGGGAGCCTCGATATGGACGTAAACAAAATCCTGGCCATTCCTGATTTCTTCCAATGCAGCCAGGGCCTTTCCTCGGAAGTTGGTGGTTATGTTACCGGTAGCCCCGGGAACGTTAACCACCTTCAGTCCGGCACAAATTCCTAATCCCTTGGTTAGATCGACGGCCGAGATAACTGATCCTTTAAGGTGGTACTTGTCAGAAAACAAGGGCAGGGAAGGCTTTACCCCCTGACCCCAGAACCAGAGGTGAGTAGCAGGATTAAGACCCCGTTTCTCCCGGGCCAGATTTACTTCATGATCAGCCAGCAGCTGCCCGCTGGTCTCCATCAATTCAGCCAGAAATTCGGCGCCATCTCCTTTGGGAAGATAATCTCTTATCACCAGTCCATATATGTCATGCGGCGGAGTTAAATCCGTCGTTGGTGGACCGCCATGCCATACCATCAGGTGGCGGTAACTGATACCCGCGTAGAACCTTATATCTTCGCGGTTGAATCTGTCAGCAACGGTCTTCATAAGTATTGATGATTCGGTTGTCGGGATCTCATCCGAGCTGTAGTCTACCATCGACTTATCAGCGAACACCGAGTCGCCGGACAGCGTTACCAGGTTGCAGCGGAATGCTACATCATCCGGAGCCAGGTCAATCCCCATGCTAAGAGCCTCAAAGGGCGACCGGCCGGTGTAATAAAGGGCGGGATCGTAGCCCATCACCGACAGGTTAGCCACATCACTGCCGGGAGGGAATCCTTCGGGTACTGTCTTGACCATACCGGTCTCGGCACTCCTGGCCAGGAAATCCATATTGGGGGTTTTTGCATACTGCAGTGGAGTCAGGTTCCCCAGATCGCTGATTGGGTAGTCCGCCATACCGTCCCCGAGAACAACTATATATTTCATCTGTCTATTACTCCTTGCTTATTATCTGACTTAGAGCGACTTTACCGCCCTGTTACCTTAAGTTAGCAGAGGAAGCCCTGACAATCAAGAGCCATAGAGAAATGCTTCATTCAATGGGTGCAGCTTTCAACAACTCGGATAGGGCAACGGCTGAATACCCCATGTCCTTCAGACCTCGTAGAATAGCAGGCAGGGCAGCGGTGGTCGAACTGGTGACCTCATGCAGAATGACAATAGAACCTGGTGTTACTGCCGAGAGGACCCGGCTTATGATCTGGTTGGCGGAGGCATTGTAATCCCGGGGATCGACTGACCATAACACATTGCAGAGAAAGCCCAGCATTTCGGCGACCGCGAGCACCGTATCGTTGTAGGCCATATATGTGGGCCGAAAATACGGCCAGAACATACCGGTTTGGCTCTCAATCAGTTCTTTGGTGCGGCTTAGCTGGCTGTATATCTGAGTCCGGCTCAGGCGGGTCAGGTCCACATGATCATAACTGTGGGTGCCTATCTCGTGATCTGCAGCGGCAATCCGGGTTACCAAATCCGGATAGTTTTCTGTCAGGGAACCCAAAACAAACCAGGTGCCCTTAGAATCATGGCTGGCCATAATATCCAGGGCCCGCGGAGTAAATGTCGGGTGTGGCCCATCATCAAATGTCAAAGCCACTAACTTTTCGGTGGTTGGCACCTTCCTAACCGTCATGATACTCATAAACGCACCTCCATGGGTTAATCTATGCGACGGTTGAGCAAAGGTGCGACAGGTAGGCAGTCGAGTGAGGGAGGAATTGCATCACGGGGACTGTCCCCA
>DCTH01000256.1 GCA_002329495.1 Syntrophothermus sp. UBA1445
TGGTTCCGGTAAGACCATCGTGGCGGCCCTGGCCATGGCCAAAGCGGTAAGCAGCGGCTACCAGGCGGCTTTGATGGCCCCTACGGAGATACTGGCAACGCAGCACTTCGAAACCCTGAAAAAGGTTTATCCTCCCGACTTCTGTCTTGACCTTCTCACTGGATCAACCACCGCCAAACGCAAGGAAGAGATACTCAGAGGGACCGCAGGGGGAAAGATTAGTGTCCTGGTAGGGACCCATGCCCTGATCCAGGAGAGCGTTATCTTCAGAAGACTCAGCCTGGCCGTAATCGATGAACAGCATCGTTTCGGGGTCAGTCAGCGAGCGGTTTTGGGACAGAAAGGGTATCTGCCCGATGTCCTGGTGATGAGTGCCACCCCGATTCCCCGAACCCTGGCCCTTACCATTTATGGGGACCTGGACATCTCCACTATCGATGAACTGCCACCCGGTAGAATACCAGTAAAGACCGTGTCCCTTCGTGAGTCAGGAAGGGACAAGGCCTACCAGTTCCTGTTGAAACAAATAAAAGAGGGACGTCAGGGTTATGTAGTCTGCCCCTTGATTGAAGAATCGGAAAAACAGGATCTGACTGATGCCACCGCCCTTTACCAGGGCCTTCAAGCCGGGATATTCCGCCATCATACCGTAGGCTTGCTCCACGGACGCATGAGGCCCGGAGAAAAGGACCAGATTATTGAGGGCTTTCGTAAAGGGGAGATCAAGGTACTGGTAAGCACTACGGTTATTGAAGTCGGGGTTGATGTCCCGAATGCGACAGTGATGGTGGTGGAATCAGCTGAACGGTTCGGGCTATCCCAGCTCCACCAGCTGCGGGGACGGGTTGGCCGGGGATCAGACCAGGCTTACTGCATCCTGCTGGGAAATCCTCGCACCGAGGTAGGATTGAAGCGCTTGAAGGTGATGGAGCGGACCAACGACGGTTTTGAAATCGCCAGTGAAGACTTGCGCTTGCGGGGGCCCGGCGACATCTGGGGTCTTAAACAGCACGGTCTCCCCGAGCTGAAACTTACTGATCTCTGGAAGGACACTGACCTTCTCCACATCACCCGGGACGCGGCCTCAGACTATGTTGCCTCTCTGGACAGTAACCCCACCATCCTGCAACTCATCACCAAAAAATTCCCCCGCGAAGAAAACATCGCCGCCAACTGACCAAAGGTCGTCGAGACAGGGGAAAGCGGGCATGGGTACCGTTCTTTTGCCTGCGCTCAGGGTGGGCCACGGGGACAGGTTTGGTGTACCACTTTTAAAAAGGGGGATGCTATTTCGGGGACACCACACTAAATTCACCTGCCCCATTCTCGGAGCAGGTAATTTAGTATGGTGTCCCCGATAGTCGTATTTAGGAGGCGTAGAGCTCCAGCTGTTCCCGTGAGATGTCGGGGAATAAGGCGTAGGCTATGCCATAGGCGATTACATCGGAGATGTTTTCCACCAGGTCGTCAATCTCTTTGGGGGTTACGGTCAGACTGCCGCCAAAATAAGAGAGAACTGGTTTGATGGCGTTCAGACTGGTCTGCGGGTTGTACTGCAAGTTGTTGTTCTGACAGAACACCTGGATAGCCTGGCTGGCTATGGTTGCGGCATTGACCACCATGGGACAGCCGATGGCGATTACGGGTACTCCCAGGGACTGCTGGTTTATGGCCTGCCGATTCGGGTTGCCGACCGCCGATCCTGGTTGGATCCCGGTATCGGAGATCTGGATGGTCGTACCGATGCGTTCGGTACTCTGAGCAGAAAGGGAGTCAATCACCAGGACCAGTGCCGGTTGTATCTTTTCAACAACCCCTTTAATGACTTCAAAGGTTTCAATACCGGTGGTCCCAAGAACTCCAGGGGCCATGGCGCAGACTGGTCTCATTCCTTCCACCAGTGCCTGAGGTGCATACTTGAAATAGTGCCGGGTGACCGGGCTGGATTCCACCGTCTTCGGCCCCAGTGCATCCGGGGTGGCTCGCCAGTTACCCAGACCGATGATCAGGACGGTGGCGTTCTTGTCGATTTTGTCCACCACGCCCTTAAGCTTCCTGGCGATGGCCTGGGAGACCTCCTCATGGACTTCCGGGTGCCTGATACGCAGGTTCTGGGCTTCGATGGTGATATAGGTGCCTACCGGCNNTGCCCATCTTCTGTTCGGCTGCCTGGTCCTGGATTCGGATGGTAGTCACTTTGCCATTGGCCAGTTGTTCTACCTCCTCAATTACTCCCGGGATTTCCTGACCAGTATCGCCCCTGACCAGGTCCCGGGCCTCCATCGCCAGATCAACTTGTAGAGAAAACTCACGCAGGATTTCGTTCATCTTATCAACCTCCAAACTAATAAATAGCTTGCGTAACGGAATACTTTTTATACAAAATTAAACGGCGGCTGATTGTTTTTCAGCCGCCTTTAGTTTGGGGAGAGGAGAATTTTGTAANNAGTTGTTGGGGAGGGTTTGTTTTTTCCGGGTTTTCACTCCCGGTTGACAATATCATTCCCGGCGATTCGTTGATTAATACATTCTTTTTTAGTTTTTTTTTCTTATGCTATAATTTTGGAAAAAGGAAAGGCTGGAGGAATTGGTTTTTGAGGGTAATAGCCGGTCTGTCCAAGGGAAAGAAGCTCAAAGTGCCCAAAGGACCTGATATACGTCCAATAACCGATACCATAAAGGAAGCCTTGTTCAATACCATTGGACCATACCTGGAAGGACAAACCTTCCTTGATCTTTTTGCAGGAAGTGGAGCAGTTGGTATAGAAGCATTGAGTCGATTGGCAGAGGAAGCTGTATTTGTGGAACGCAACCCCCAGGCAGTAGNNCGTAGCAGTAATCCGGGAGAACCTCCAATCCTGCCAATTGGATTCAAAAGCACGGATAATAAGAGGTGATGTTTTTCGAGTTGTTACCCAACTGGCCAAGGAAAGGGCGAACTTTGACATCGTCTATGTTGATCCTCCCTTCAGACAGGTAACCTATTTCTCCAAAATTATGAGTTACCTCGGGGCTCTGGTAAGCCCGCAGGGAACGATCATCATCAGGAGTCCAAAATCACTGCCCATGACCGAAGAGGCGCCCGGCCTGATCAGGGCCAGAACCAGCGTTTACGGGGATTCCGTGCTTAATTATTACCATCATACCAGTTAAACTACGACAAACAACGGGGGGGTTTACAATGAAGATACTGATGCTCCTGGATGAACTCGAAGACGAGATTAAAAGCGCCAAGAAGATGCCATTAACCGGCAAATCCTTGATAGATCCTGATTATTTTCTGGAGCGACTGGACCGTCTCCGGGCTATCCTGCCGGAAGAGATCGAAGCCGCCAAGAAGGTGCTTGGTGAAAGGGACCGGATCTTTGAGGATGCCCGTAGAGAGTCGATGTACATCCTGGATGATACCAGATTCCAGGCTGCAAAACTGGTTTCGGACGATGAGATAACCAGAAACGCCCAACAGATGGCCGAAGAGATGCTTAACAAATCCAAGGCCTTATCCGAGGAAATCAGAAATGGTGCCAATGAGTATGCCGAGCAGCTTCTGAAATACCTGGAGTCAGTCCTGAACGAAAGCCTGAAATCAGTTAAACAGGGACTCAAGGAGCTCGGTGAGCATAACTCCCGAACATGAGTCTCCCGAGCCAGCAAAGCAAACCGACCAGAAGCAGGGCAACCATACTCCACCACACTTCCTGACAGGCGGCCTGGAGAAAATCGAGGGCTCCAGGTACAGTAAGGCCCGAGGATGGAGTGTGGACAACTGGCAGTTTTGCATTTGCGGTCCATAATCTAAATCCGATCAAGGTAAAACCCAACGTGAATACAACCTGTAACAGGCGGGCCTTAACGTAGAACCAATAGCGGACAGGGGTGTTAGATACCAGGCTCATCACCTGTGCCTGGATGGATAGACCACTCCAGGCCAGTACCCCTGACACCGCCAGCAGTTTCTCCAGCAGGGGTCCGGTTGAGGCCGCCACTGCCTGTGACCCGAGCGTCATTTCGAAGATGCCCACCCCCAGTCCAATGGAAGTTGGATAGGAGATACCCAGCAGTTGTAACCCGCCCCCCAGCCCAATGATTACTCCCCACTTGGAAAGAGCCATAGCCAGGACAGAAAAGATGATTATAAAGCCCCCTACTGCAGCGGTGTTGAAAAGGGCCTTTTTAATCGCTTCTCCCAGCAGGTGTCCGATCGCTTTGCTCTGCTGGTTGGCTTTCAGCAGCTCAGCAACCCCCAGGGATAAAAGATTCCTTGGCCCCTGATTCCGTACCGGGGACGAAGGAACCTTCCGGCCAATCAAAATTCCCACGGTGATGTTGGCAAGATAATGGGCCGCTGCCAAAAGATAACCGACAGCGGGACTGTGAAAGAAACCGGTTCCCACTACCCCGATGATAAAGAGCGGGCTGGCGTTGTTGGTGAAACTGACCAGGCGTTCAGCCTCATTACCGGATAATGATCCGTTTTCATACAACTGGCGGGTGAGTACGGCACCCACAGGAAAACCGGAAGTAAACCCCATAGCTACTACAAAGCCGGCTGCACCAGGAAGACGAAAGAGCGGGCGCATGACCGGCTCCAGTATCACCCCCAGAAAGTGAACTACCCCTAACCCCAGCATCAGATCGCAGACCACGAAAAAGGGGAACAGGGCAGGCAGGACGGAACGAAACCAGAGCCTAAGTCCCGCGGTGGAGGCTTCAAGGGTGGCTGCAGGTTCAACTATCATAAAAAACGCCAGGGCCACCACAAACAAGGCGCCCAACAGTGCCGGCAAGGGTCTCATGGTTCACCTCCTTGGTCAGGGTTCGTCCGTTTCGGGACCAAGCTTCCGCATTAAAAATATAGTGAGGCGGGTGCGTTTCTAGAAGTTATAAATGAAGGCTAATATTACCATAACTCACGGAAAAGCCCACAAATCGGATAAAAGTAGTACGATCGGTCCCGAAAAAGCCGCTTTCGCAAGCGGTCACCAATGTTATCCGCCTGGTGTTTGGGAAAACCAGTTAATATGTTCTAAAATAGTGTTGACACAGTGAGTGAAGTGTTCCTTGGGAAGGCAAGTTCGAAATGTCGATGGAGTGAGGTAGATGTGATGGATGACCGCTCGGGCAAGGTAGGGCTGGTACTGGGCGCGGGGAGTGCCAGGGGATTGGCTCATATCGGGGTTATGCAGGTTCTGATTGAGAACAAAATCCCGTTTGACTTCCTGGTGGGCAGCAGCATGGGGGCCGTGGTGGCTGCAATATACGCATGCGGTGGTGACATCTACATGACCGGAAAGTTGGCCGCAGCGTTAAACACCTCTCTGTTCTGGGATGTGGGCATTCCCCGAATGGGTTTTGTCAGTGGCAAGAGAATCGAGCACTTCCTGCGGCTTATCACCAAAGGCAAATCTTTCGAGGAACTTCAGATGCCGTTAGCCGTCGTTACTACCGATATTGAAACCGGGGAAAAGATTGTGATCCGGGAAGGTCCCGTGCACACTGCGGTGCGGGCCAGTATTTCCATCCCCGGGGTATTTACTCCGGTCAGGTATAACAACCGCCTGCTGGTTGATGGCGCGGTTGCGGAACGGCTGCCGGTGGGTGTAGCACGAGATATGGGTGCCGAGGTCATCCTGGGGGTGGATGTGACCTTTGCCGAGGACCGCAAGGCGCGGATACGGAATACCCTGGATGTTATCCTGCAGGCGGTGGAGATCCTGGAACGTCAG
>DCTH01000219.1 GCA_002329495.1 Syntrophothermus sp. UBA1445
CAGCTTTGAGTCGCGACACTACCGTGGCATCATAAGGGGGCACAAAATCTTCCAGTATCTCGGAAGCACAGGTGGTCCTGACCCCTTTGGTACAAATGTTATCCTTAACCCCGCAGGGAATTCCCGTCAACGGGCCAGCCTCACCTCTGTTTTCCAGGTCGGCCGCAGTTTTTTCCGCATCCTCCAGGGTTAGAGTAGTAAACGCCTGAATTCTATTTTCAACCTGCCCGATACGCTCTGCTGCCGCCCCCAGGACTTCCTGAAAGCCAACTTCGCGCCGGGCCAGCATTTCTCCGATCTCCTGAACAGTCAACTGGTAGAGCTTCACCCTTTTCCTCCTTATACAATCCTCGGCACCTTAAACTGCCCATCCTCCGCCAGAGGNNATTACCTCTTCCTTGGGGAGTGAAGGCCGTGCTTTGTCTTCGCGCATCACATTAAACAGGGGTAGGACATGGGACAATGGCTCAACCTCATCGGTGGGGAGACGGTTGAGCATCTCGAAATAATCCAGAATTGAACTCAGCTGTTTTGCATACGCCTGCTTCTCGTTAGCCGTCAGGTTCAGCCGGGCCAAAAGCGCCACGTGTTCGACTTCTTTAATGGTCAAAGCCAATGGCCTTTCCTCACTTTCCCACATCTTGATGCTAAGCAGTATACCACAATGTGAAATCATATTCCATAAAACAAATGAAAATATCCCCGGAATGGGTTACTGTCTGAATTCTGGTGAATACGAGGGGCGGTTCTGTCCTTTTTGGTTACCTGGGATATATAATGTATAATGAAAAAAATTCCTAATCACAAAGGAGAGACCAGCATTTGAGCCGACCATGGAGAATTGTATGGGCCATTTCTATTATTGCGGGAATCATGTTAGCCGGTACAGTCTTTGACACCCGCGCCATACTGCGAAACTATCCAGGACTTTTTTTAATGGTTTTTATCTTGGCAATGGCTGCTTATTTGCTGGCAATAACCGTGTTCAACAAAAAAAATTAAGGCACATCTTCGATAATCTTCGCTATTAGGGCTTTTGACTCGTCCTTTCTGCTTTTATCCTCCCATCTGGACAGGGGGAATGACATTTATCGCCGATTAACTTACCCTCGAAAAGCAAAAGTTGCCAAAAACCCTCGGATTTAATAAAATCATGAAAAACCTGGCTCTTTTCTGTTGTCTGCACCTGATATTCGGGAGGGGGGATATTTGTGACGTTAGCTTCCACCGTCGAGCTTCTAAGGTTGGCGCCCTTTGGTTATGCTCACCATCAGTTAGTGTTTGATGATCAGAAAAAGGCGATTGATTTTGTATTTCGCGATGTAAATCCATTTTTTGAAAGGATGACCGGACTAAACCGGGAATCAATCCTGGGAAAAAGAGTGACAGAAATCATTCCCGAAATAAAATCTTCCGATTTTGATTGGATCGCTCTTTACGGTGCCGTATCTCAAACCGGCAAGAAAAAGGAGTTTGCGCACTACCTGGGTTGTATGCGGCGTTGGTTCAAAATTACGGCCTTTTCTTCGGAACAGGGGTATTGCACTGCGATCTTTCAGGATATCACATCCGAGATCGAGAGCCTGAAGATCCTGGAAAACCAGAAGCGAAGAATAGAAACTCTCTTGCGAGATCTGGAAACCATTTTTAACAGCACGCATGATGCCATGTTCCTGGTAGCAGTGGAAAACGGTGAGTTCCGTTACCTGAGAAACAATGCCGCTCACCAGAAGTTGACCGGATGCGCCGAGATTAAAGATAAAACTCCGGCAGATATATTTGGCGAAGAGGTTGCCAGGATTTCTATCGATAATTACCAGCGATGCGTAAACGCGGGGGATGCCATTACCTATGAGGACAGCTTTTTCTTCCCCACCGGGAAAAAGATTCGCCTGACTACCCTTACGCCGGTATTTGATCAGGGTAAGGTACAGTATCTGGTTGGTTCCAGTAAAGACATCACCCAGCAAAAGCAGGCTGAAAGAGAAAGAAATCAGCTGCTCGTACGACTGCAGAGCATGTTTGCTGGACATACCGCCGTCATGCTCCTGATTGAACCGATAACCGGCCGGATTGTGGATTCCAACCCCGCTGCCTGTGATTTTTACGGCTATTCACAAGAAGAGTTAAGGAATCTCTTTATTCAGGATATCAACATGCTCCCCAAAGAGGAGGTGGAACAGCGCCGACTGATGGCCTTGAAGGAAAAACAGCGATACTTTGTCTTTCCACATCGCTTGAAGAACGGCGAGATAAAACTGGTGGATGTTTATTCCTGCCCGATTGTGGCGGACGGTGAGCCCTTGCTGTTTTCTATCATTTTCGATGTGACCGACCGGGAGAATTACAGAGAAAACCTGTATCGTGAAAAGGAATTGATGCGCACCACCCTTTTTTCTATCGGTGATGGGGTGGTTACAACCGATCTGGAAGGCCGGATAACTGCTCTTAACCGGGAAGCCGAAAAGATCACCGGCTGGACCAATGAAGAGGCAAAAAATCGAGTTTTTACCGATGTCTTTGTACTCAGACATGAAGACTCAGGACACGCGGTGGTAAATCCAATCCACCAAGTCCTGCAGACTGAAAAGGTGATCGGTTTAGCCAATCACACGGTACTGGTCAATAAAGAAGGGCGGATGATACCCATTGCTGACAGTGCCGCCCCGATCAAGGACGAGGATGGGCAGACCTTTGGCGTCGTAATGGTTTTCCGGGATGTAAGCACCGAAAAAGAACAGCAGCAACAAATTCTTTATCTTAGTTACCATGACCATCTCACCGGTTTATACAATCGCAGGTTTATCGAAGAAGAAATTATACGACTGGATATCTCGTCCTACCTCCCCCTGGCAGTGATCATGGGCGATGTGAATGGTCTTAAACTCACCAATGATGTATTTGGTCACCAGGCGGGAGACGATCTTCTTAAGAGTATGGCTGAGGTTTTACGGGAGAGCTGTCGGCAAGACGACATCATTGCTCGCTGGGGCGGAGATGAGTTTCTGATCCTGCTGTCCCACACCACGGCAGAACAGGCCCAGGAGATAATGCAAAGGATTACTGCCGGCTGTCCTGCGAAATCCGTCGGGAATATGAGTCTAAACGTTTCCCTGGGCAGTGCGGTTAAAACCAGTGAGAACCAAAGTCTGGCGCAAATCATTAAAGAGGCCGAGGAAAGGATGTATCACCGTAAGCTTCTGGAAGGAAGAAGCCATCGCAATACCATTATTAACACCCTCCTGGGAACGCTTTTTGAAAAGAGCATGGAAACCAAGGAACACGCCAAACGACTTGATCATTACTGTAATCTGGTGGGCCGAAAATTTAAGCTAACCCCACATGAACTTGATAACTTGACCCTTTTCACCATGCTGCACGACATTGGCAAAGTAGCTATCAAGGAAAATATTCTGCAAAAGCCCGGTCCGCTCTCCCCCGCCGAATGGGAGGAAATGAAAAAGCATTCGGAAATCGGTTATCGTATTGCCCAGAACTCGCCTGAACTTTCGATAGTAGCTGAATATATTCTTTGTCATCATGAGCGTTGGAATGGTCAGGGCTACCCCCGAGGGCTGAAAGGGGAAGAAATTCCTCTGATATGCCGGATCCTGGCTGTAGCGGACGCATTCGACGCCATGACCAGCGACCGGGTCTACCGCAAGTCCATTAGCGAGAAAGAAGCATTAGAGGAGTTGAAACGGAATGCCGGAACCCAATTTGATCCTACAGTCACGGAGGTTTTTTGTTCACTATTCGCATGAAGCAACCCCCGAGTTGGTTTGATCAATACAATTCCGCGGTATCCTGATATACCTTGCATGAATATCGTGTATGCGCAAAAGGGCCGGGCTTTAATACCATGATTAATTGGTGTATTTACCTACTCAAATGCCTTCACAATATCCAGCAACCGGCTTCTATTACTGCCTGGCAGACATCGTCCCAACTTGCCCCTTATTCCCAACTATCTCCAGAAATTCGCTTTCGGTCAGGATGGTAACCCCCAGCTTAATGGCTTTGTCAAGCTTGGAGCCGGGGTCGGCCCCTGCTACTACATAATCGGTTTTGCGGCTTACGCTGGAGGACACCTTGCCGCCATGTTTTTCGATCAGTTCACTGGCTTCGCTGCGGGTGAGGCTCTCCAGGGCCCCCGTGAGAACCAGCGTTTTGCCGGTTAACTTACCATCGACAACGGTCGGTTCGGCCTCCCGGGTATTTACCCCGGCGGCTTTCAGCTTTTCAATGGTTTCCAGGTTTTCTGGCTCATTAAAGAACGATACCACACTGGTCGCAATCTTTACCCCGATCTCGGGTATCTGCACCAGGCTCTCTTCCGAGAGGGTGGCAATCACGTCGATATCCCGGTACTGCTCTGCCAGGATGCGGGCGGTCTTGCCGCCGACAAACCTGATGCCCAGAGCATGAAGCAGCCGTGACAGGGGACGACTTTTACTGGCTTCGATGGCTTCGAAGAGGTTGGTGGCCTTTTTTTGCCCGGTCTTATCCAGGGTGAGCAGATCCTCCAGACTAAGACGGTAAAGATCAGCCACATTATTAACCAGATTCCGGTCCACCAGCTGTTCCACCACTGCCGGACCCATCCCTTCAATATCCATCGCTTCGCGGGAGGCAAAGAAGATCAGGCTCTCCTTGATCCGGGCCGGGCAGTTGATGTTGTCACAGCGGTAGGCAACTTCACCCTCAAACCGGATCACTGTTGCCCCACAGGCGGGGCAGTTTTCCGGCATGGTGAATACCTTTTCCTGGCCNNAGGATCACTTCCGGGATCACATCACCCGCCTTGTGAATCAGGACCCGGTCGCCGATCCGGATGTCTCTCTCCTGCATCAGGTCATAGTTATGTAAACTAGCACGACTTACTACACTGCCGGCGATCAAGACCGGGTTCATAACCGCGGTAGGTGTAATCACCCCGGTGCGGCCAACATTGAGTTCAATCTCCAGGATCTCGGTTTCCTTTTCCTCCGCCGGAAATTTGAAGGCGGTTGCCCAGCGGGGGCTCTTGGCCGTATAACCTACCTGTTCCCGCGCTGCCAGAGGATTAAGCTTTACTACCACACCGTCAGTCTCGTAATCCAGGTCATGCCTTCTTTCTTTCCATTCTTCACAATACGTCCAGACCTCATCCACCCCACTGACTGGCCGCCAATGCGGGTTTACCGGAAATCCCTGTTCCTTTAAAAACTGCAGGACATCGACCTGATTCCTGATTTCTGCGCCTTCGATGTAGAGGAGATCATAGATAAAAGCCTTCAACGGCCGGGAAGCCGTTATTCTGGGATCAAGCTGGCGCAGGCTCCCGGCTGCCGAGTTGCGCGGATTGGCAAAGGTCTTTTCCCCTTTCTCCTCCCGCTCCTGGTTAAGCCGGACGAAATCCTGTTTGGGGATATATATTTCTCCTCTTACTTCCAGGCGGCGCAAGGGGTCTTTGAGCCGCAAGGGCAGGGTGCGGATCGTTCTCACATTCAGGGTAACATTTTCCCCCACTATTCCGTCTCCCCGGGTAGCGGCACTCACCAGGAGACCATCCTCATAGACCAGGGCAATGGAAACTCCGTCTATCTTCAACTCACAGACGTACGAAATCTCCTCCGGATTCAACCTGGCCTGTATACGGCGGTTAAACTCGGCCAGTTCTCCCTGACTGAAGGTGTTATCCAGGCTTAACAAGGGTACCCGATGCCGGATGGTGGTAAATCCCGGTAAAGGCTCACCTCCCACCCGTTGGGTAGGGCTGTCCGGGGTTATAAGTTCCGGGTGCCTGGCTTCCAGAGATTTCAGTTCTGACAGCAACTGATCGTATTCCCGGTCAGTAATCAGGGGTGAGTCCAGCACGTAATACTGGTAATCATGTTTCCTGATCTCAGCTTTCAACCGTTCAATGCGTTCTTGCACCGTTTAAACCTCCGAGGCCAGTTTTACCATAGGAGCCATGTAGGTGTTGAGGGTCTTTACTCCAAATTCCTCAAAGTCCACGACAGCTATATCATCTGCCATCACCCTGGTTACCATACCACGCCCGAATTTCTGGTGCTGAACCCGGTCACCTTCCCGCAGGTTCTGTACCCGGCCCTCGACCTTGGTGGGACTCAGGTTGATTTTGCCCCCCTCCAGGTTATACGGGGCAAAAAGATCACCCGGTATCTCCCTCAGGAACCGGCTGGGCATATTGGAGCGATCTATACCATACATGATGCGGTTTACCGCCCGGCTGAGAATCAGCCGTTCGCGGGCCCTGGTTATTCCCACATAGCAGAGCCGGCGCTCCTCCTCCATCTCTTCATGGGTTTCGGCTCGATAGGAGGGGAAAACGCCTTCTTCCATGCCAGTCATGAAAACCACCGGGAATTCCAGTCCTTTGGCTCCATGGAAGGTCATCATCAATACCGTATCCGAGTAGTCGGTCTCGTCAGTTTCCTGCAACAAGGCCACCTCGGACAAGAAGTCCGCCAACTCCCGTTTACCTTCCTTCTCAAACTCCACCATCAGGGATTTCAGCTCCTGCAGGTTCTCCACCCGTTCCTCCGCCTCCAGGGCGTGGTTCTTCTTGAGATCCTCAAGGTACCCGTTCAGTTTCAGGGTTTCTTCTAAGAGCTCGGCCAGGGAAACCCGGGGAGCAAGTTCCCGCAGGTAGGTTATCAGACCGTAAAACTCCTGCAGGGAGGCTTTAATCTTGGCCGAGTAGCCTTTCAAATCCTTGATTTTCCCCAGGACCTCGGCAATGGGCTGCATGGTGTCCCCGCTCAGGTCTTCCAGTTTCTGAATAGTAACTTCCCCAATCCCCCGCCGCGGGGTGTTGATAGCCCGCCGAAAACTCATACGGTCAGAAGGGTTGGCTACCAGGCGCAGATAAGCCAGGATGTCCTTGATCTCCTTGCGCTGGTAAAACTTCATGGCCCCCACAATCCGATAGGGAATGAAATTGCGGTTTAAGGCCTCCTCGATAACCCTTGACTGGGCATGGACCCGGTAAAATATCGCAAAATCCTGGTACCGGTATTTCTTCTCCTTGACCAACTGTTTAATGAACTGGGCGATAAATTCGGCTTCCTGCTGGTGGCTAGCAGCGCCAAACTGCAGCAGTTTTTCTCCCTTGGGGTTGTCAGTAAAGAGTTCCTTTTTCAGACGTCCGGTGTTATTGAGGATGACTGCATTGGCAGCATCCAGAATATACCGCGTTGACCGATAATTCTTTTCCAGTTTGATCACTTTCGCTTGAGGATAGGTATCAAGAAATCGTTCTATATTATAGGGCTCGGCACCCCGCCAGCTATAGATGGATTGGTCAGGGTCTCCCACCACAAATACGTTGCCGTTTTCTCCCGCCAGCAGCTTGGTCCAGACAAACTGGGCATAGTTCGTGTCCTGGTACTCATCAACCATAACATACCGGAATCGTTCCCGGTATGATTGCAAGACATCCGGGTATTCCCGAAAAATCTGGACTGTCAGCCCAATAAGGTCTTCAAAATCAAGCGCATTCAGTTCCCTCAGCCGGCTGCGGTAAAGCCGGAACATGCGGATATAGAGTTCGCGGTGATGAGGAGCGGCCTAGATCCCGGCAAAGAACTGTTCCGGTTCAGTGAGGCTGTTCTTGGCCTGTTTCATAAGATAAGACATCACCTCTGGTTTAGCCTCGTGCTGCTGCAGTTCCCGCAGGCAATCCTTCATAACCGCTTTCTGTTCAGCTTCATCCAGAATGGTAAAACCCTGGCGATAGCCCAGTTTTTCAATCTCCATACGCAGGATCTGGTAGGATGCAGAGTGAAAGGTCCTGACCCATTGGCCATAAAAATTGGGAATCAGGTCCATAACCCGCTCCCTCATCTCCTGGGCAGCTTTGTTCGTAAAAGTTATTGCCATGATCTTATGGGGGGGTACTCCCTGTTCAACCAGATAAGCCACCCGTCTGGTTAGAACCCTGGTTTTTCCGCTTCCGGCACCGGCCAATACCAGGCAGGGACCGTCAAGATGGGTAACCGCTTCAAACTGGGGACCGGTTAAGTTTTCGAGAATGTTCATCGCAGTCTCCTAAAGATAAAATCCGTTCATCATTCTAAGCTTACCCTAATCAGAGCATGTTTGCATATAAACATCCAGGATCAGGCAGCAGTCTCAACCTGCGTTGAAACCATTGCCCGCCTGTTTAGCACCCAGTACATCAATTCTAAATCCCGGTAGTGGATCGATAACATGACAAGCTGATGAAGGTGGTAAGAATTTTGCCCATCGCACCGCCGATTGTCAGGCGATCAGGCTTTAGGCCAATACAGTCTGATATTGACAGTCAAACAGGAGTAAACAGCGTCAACTCCGTATTTTGACAAGCCGGTTTCCTATGCAAAGACTACCTTGCGAAATCGGCGCCGGATTGCACTTTGATAACGAACATCGGGATAACCGAAGATCACAACTATCCCCAGCTGATTCTTGAGAGGAATGCCCCACTTCGACTTTACCTTTCGGTCATATTTCAAAACCGGGGATATCGTTCCAATCATACAGCTTCCCAGTCCCAGAGACTCGCCGGCAATCATGGCGTAGGTGGCAGCAACCGTGGAGTCCACAGGGTCGGCATAAGGTGAGCTGTGAAAGAGCATGGCCAGAGGTGCATCATAGAGCAGCCAATCAATCCCCTCCCGGCGTAACCGGGGAAACGCTTCAAAAACGGGGATCACAAAGCTCATAAACAAATCATAAGCCTCTTTGCCGATAAAAGGCCGCATTAATGGCAGGGTGAAACGATTAATAAATCTTTTGCTCCTGACGATTGACTGGACCATATCCTCTGCGAAAGCCTGAACTTTTTCCCGCCCCTGTAAAACCAGAATTTCCACATCAGAAGGCGGGATACCCATGGGTGCAGAGGAGGCCATGTTAATGATCTTATCGATTACCTCCCGGCTGACTTCCCGCTCATCAAACTCCCGGATACTGCGCCGGGAAAGGAGCAGTGCCTCCAGTTGTCCGGGAGTAGCTCGAAGCTCGGGCCCGGGAATATTTATGAGATCTTGGGGCGAAACACCTCTCCCCTCAACCGTCAGACACCCGGCAGGACAGACCATCATACACTGGCCACAGCCGATACATCCCAGCGTAGAAGCAGGATTGATCTCAACCTGTCCCTTAACCATGGTGAGGGTTTCACTCTTGCACACGCGGGTACATAATCCACACTCGGTGCAATTATCACGTTCAATCACGGGCAAGGCGGGACTACCTGTAAATCCGGTTATAACCGCCATCACATTCCCCCCTAACATGGTTAAAATCCTGAACAATCTGCCTTACTGGTTTTACATCCTGTATTCTACCTGCGACCCCGGAGTTCCTTGAACACATCAGCTAACCTTACATCCTTTTCGACCATCAGGACCAACAAGTGGTAAATCAGGTCCGAGATCTCGTAGATCAGTTCACCCTGATCCGGGTTTTTGGCGGCGATGATAACCTCGGCGCTCTCCTCTCCGACCTTCTTCAGGATCTTGTCAATCCCCTGGTTGAAAAGGTAAGTGGTATAGGAACCATCCGGCCTCTCCTTATATCGGCCACGTATGACCTCTTGCAGTTCATTCAGGATGGCACCCGATTCCGAGCCATATACCTCATCGGGATCGAAGCGCCGGGGTTCTATCTCCACCCCCTGCAGGTTGCGGTAAAAACACGAATTATGCCCGGTGTGGCATGCGGGTCCGGCTGCCTCCACCAGCACCAGGAGGGTGTCCTCATCGCAATCATAGCGGATCTCGGTAACCTTCTGCACATTGCCGGAGGTCTCCCCTTTACGCCAGAGCCGGCCGCGACTGCGGGAGTAAAACCAGGTCTCGCCCGTGGAAACCGTCTTTTCCAGGGCCTCCCGGTTCATGTATGCCATCATCAAAACCTCTTTGCTGCTCACATCCTGAACAATCGCCGGTATTAGTCCCTGTTCGAATTTGATTTGATCAAGTACTGTATTCATAGCCGAACTGCCACCTCTCTGTCCTTCAGATACCTCTTGGCTTCAGCAATGCTGTACTCTCCGTAATGGAAAATTGAGGCTGCCAAAACCGCATCCGCTGCCCCCTCAGTAACCGCCTGGTACAGGTGCTCCAGGGTTCCCGCCCCACCTGAGGCGATAACCGGTATCCTTACCGATTCACTGATCGCCCGGGTCAGCTCGATATCGTATCCGTCCTTGGTTCCGTCCTTATCCATACTGGTCAGGAGAATCTCTCCTGCGCCCAGATCCTCCACTTTTTTCGCCCATTCCACTGCATCCAGTCCGGTGGGGGTCCTCCCGCCATTGATAACTACCTCCCACTGGCGCTCTGCGCACATGCGGGCATCAATGGCTACCACGATACACTGGCTGCCAAACCTCCTGGCTCCATCTGTAATCAGCGTCGGGGTTTTGACCGCTGCAGTGTTGAGCGAGATCTTGTCTGCGCCGGCTTTCAGCATACTGCGGATATCCTCAATGGTCCGCAGACCACCACCTACGGTAAAAGGAATGAATACCTGTTCGGCAGTACGCCGGGCCACCTCATATATGATGGACCGTTCCTCCGCTGAGGCGGTTATGTCCAGAAACACCAGTTCATCAGCGCCCTCCCGGTCATAGAAGGCCGCCAGTTCCACCGGGTCGCCGGCATCCCGCAGATCCACAAAGTTGGTTCCTTTGACCACCCGCCCGGCATGAACATCCAGACAGGGGATGATTCTCTTGGCCAGCATCTTTCTCACCTCAGTCCTTTGCAGCTTTCAGGGCCTCCACCAGGGTCATTCTGCCTTCATACAGAGCCTTGCCGACGATGGCTCCCTCTACCCCGCTTATCCCTCGCAGATTGGCAATATCCTGAATGGTCGAGACTCCTCCCGAGGCTATTACCGCCAGTCCCGTACCCTCAGCCATTGCCTTGATAGCCGGTAAGTTGGGTCCCTGTAAGACTCCGTCCCGACTGATATCGGTGTAGACGGTACGCTTTACCCCCAGGGCCTTCATCTCCCCGGCCATTTCCAGGGCCGTAACCCTGGTCAAATCTTCCCATCCCCGGATCGCCACCATGCCGTCCCGGGCATCAATCCCCACGATCACCCGCTCCGGGCCGAATTCATCCAGGAGGCTCACCACCAACTGGCGGTTATCCAAGGCTGCCGTGCCGATGATTATCCGGGAAACGCCCAGTTCCAGGTAACCCCTGGCGGTTTCAAGATCCCGGATTCCGCCTCCCAACTGGAAGGGGATGGAGAGGTTCTCGACCATGGCCCTGATGATTTCCCGGTTGCGGGGCACACCGGAAAAGGCCCCATCCAGGTCGACCACATGCACCCACTGGGCACCCTGTCGCTCCCACTCAGAGGCCATCCTTGCCGGGTCCTGGCCATAGACGGTTACCTCCTCCTTTTTACCCTGCAACAACCGGACACAATGCCCATCTTTTATATCAACTGCCGGAAATATAATCAATTTTTAAAACCCCTTCGCTACTCATTGATTCCCTTAGATCCAAACTCCGTATTATAACTTTTTGCCGAGGAACCATCATTTTATCACCAGGGTCATTTGAGTTGCCGCAGCCTACAAACTGAGGGTAGTAATACGTTAAACAGACAGGAATTAGGTCGATATAATTCGGGACATAAACCGGTTACGGTTTCAATCTCTCGACGAACCGCAACAACCAAATGTATTATGTCAACACTAGGGCAAGGTAATGCCGGAGATTATGTCACCTGAACAAGCCTAGCCATTTGGCTCTGATGCGGCCTGCCTGCTACACAGTTCCCCGAAGTTCATAAGAATCTGCAGACCAAGCCGGCTGGACTTCTCCGGGTGAAACTGGCATCCAAACAGATTGCCCTTTTGAACTGCACAGGTAAATTTAAGCCCGTAATCACATACCCCGATGCTTACCGGCAAATGTGGGTCACAGTAATAGGAATGAACAAAGTAGAAGTATGACTGATCAGGAAGACCATCAAACAGAGGGCTGTCCCCCACCATCTTGACCTGATTCCAACCCATATGGGGGACTTTCTTCGTCACCGGGAATCTCACCACTCGACCCGGGATCAGGTCCAAACCCGGGTGCCGACCATTCTCTTCGCTCTCGGNNAAAGAGGCCGATTCTGGCGGACCACCTCCTGAACTGCTTCCACCATACCAGTGTTCTTCAGGTTGGCAATTGCATCCTCAAACGCTCCTACCCCCGGCAGGATAACCCCGGTTGCCCTGGCCACCTCAACCGGATCACCGGTAACGGATGCTGTTATGCCGACGCTTTCCAGTCCTTTTTGAACACTGCGGAGGTTTCCCATTCCGTAATCGATTATTGTTATCATACAAAATTCCCCCGGACCAAATAGAGATAGTCGGAGTAAATCAGGGGGACAGTCCCCATGATGTAAAAAGCATCATGGGGACTTGTCCCCTGGTTTCACTTTCCGAATCTTGATTACGGCGAAAGCCGCCCCTTGCTGGACCAGACCCCTTCGATTCTGGGTTCGAAAATAACAGCCTCACTCAATGCCCGGGCAAAGCCCTTAAAAACGGCCTCCACTATATGATGAGTGTTTTTGCCCTTCAGGAGGTCTATGTGGACCGTCATCCCGGAATTATGAACCAGGGCCCGAAAGAACTCCTCCACCAGTTCCGTAGCAAAGCTGCCCACCATTCCGGTCGGCATAGGGACGTTAAAATCCAGAAACGAACGACCAGAGAGGTCAACCACCACCTGTGCCAGGGCCTCATCCATGGGAACCAGAGCACTCCCGTAGCGGTTAATGCCCTTCTTGCCCCCCAGGCTCTCTCTGATCGCCTGGCCCAGGCAGATACCAATATCCTCGACAGTATGATGATCATCGATCTTCACATCTCCCCGGGCCCAGACCCGGAGATTGCAGAGGCTGTGAGTGGCAAAAAGAGCCAGCATATGGCCCAGGAAAGGAACTTCAATGTCAATCTGGTGATTCCCGGTCCCATCCAGTTCCAGATTCAAAAAAATCTCGGTCTCATTGGTTTTCCGGTGGACCTCCGCTGACCTCAATTCCTTGTTCATGAACCTTAACTTACCTCCTTCGAATCCTTATAGAATTGGCGTGCGCGGTTAACCCTTCCACCTCCGCCAATTTTATTATTTCACTCTGGTATCTTGCAAAACCATTTCGGCTGAAGTAGACCAGGCTTGATTTCTTGACGAAGGTATCGACCGTAACCGGGGAATAAAACCTTGCTGTACCCCCGGTGGGCAGTATATGATTCGGCCCGGCCAGGTAATCACCCACCGGTTCCGGGGTATAGGGTCCAAGGAAGATTGCTCCGGCATTCTTGATAGCTCCCAACCAGCTGAACGGTTCCTCAACCATGACCTCCAGGTGTTCCGGAGCAACCCGGTTGGCAATGGCAAAGGCCTCCTCCAGACTTGATACCAGGATAAAAGCCCCATTCTGCACCAGGGCCTCGCGAATGGTGGTGCGCCGTGAGAGACTGACCATCTGGTTCTTGATCTCCTCTACCACCTGGTCCAGCAGACGGGAACTGTTGGAAACCAGGATGGAGCGGGCGCGCACATCGTGTTCGGCCTGCGACATCAGGTCAGCCGCCAGGTAGGCCGGGTCAGCGGTCTCGTCGGCCACTATCAGTATCTCACTGGGACCAGCGAGCATATCAATATCCACTTCTCCATATACCAGTTTCTTGGCCAAGGTAACGTAAATGTTGCCGGGGCCGGTGATCTTGTCTACCCGTCCTATCAAACCGGTTCCATAAGCCAGGGCAAATACCGCCTGGGCCCCACCTACCTTGTAAATCTCATCCAGTCCCAACTCCGCCGCTGCCACCAGGGTATAGGGATTCAAGCGGCCGTTGGCATCGGGAGGAGTAACCATAGCTATCTCCTCTACCCCGGCCACCATGGCCGGAATGGCATTCATCAACACCGATGACGGATAGGCGGCGGTACCTCCGGGGACATAGATCCCCACCCGTTTCAGGGGCCGGTGAATCTGGCCCAGAATATTTCCATCGTCATCAGGTTCCATCCAGCTGGTCTGCAGCTGTTTGGAATGGAAGACTTCAATGTTGTCAATGGCCACGTTAAGAGCTTCCAGGTAGGTTTCATCGACCTGGGAGTAGGCCTCTTCTACCTCCAGGGGCTGAACTTTCAGCTGGTCCGGTGTCAGGTCAGCGCCATCGAACCGCCTGGTGAACTCAATTAGGGCCTCATCTCCCCGTTGCCTGACCTCATCTCCGATCCCCGCCACCTGACGGGTAAGCTCTTCCAGGTCCTCATTCACCAGGGCCAGATAATCATCCATCTCCCGGCTGTTGCCGGCTAACCTTCTGATCATNNCCCCTAATTCCCCCTCCGCGACTATTTGGTTTATCTTCCGAATCATCGGCTCAATCACCGAATGCTTGGTGCGATAGCTGACCCGGTTGACCACCAACCGGGCGGTACACTCCGTAATACTGGCTTTCTCGGCCAGGTAGTTCTCTTTCAGGGTCTTGCCGGTCGATACTATGTCAACTATCATCTCTGCCAGTCCCACCCGGGGGGCCAGTTCGATATTGCCATGCAGTTTGATTACCTCCACCTGCATGCCCAGGTCACGGAAGTAATCCTCTGCCACCCGGGGAAACTTGGTGGCTACCCGCTGATAGTTG
>DCTH01000060.1 GCA_002329495.1 Syntrophothermus sp. UBA1445
GAAGCCCACCGGTTTGCCATCGAACACAGCCGCAAGCGAGTCCGCAAGCGCTCGCTGGTCTCGGTCCTGGACCATATCGGGGGCATTGGCGAACGCCGCCGCCAGGAACTCTTAAAGGCCTTCGGCAGCCTGGAAAAGATCAAACAAGCCACCCTGGAGGAACTCGCTCAGGTCCCGGGCATGAACCGTCGGGCGGCCCAGGCCGTTTACGATTTCTTCCACCGGGAAGCCTAAGTAATATTTTGGGGACACCTTACTAAATTATTCTGGCGATCCAGAATAATTTAGTAAGGTGTCCCCAAAATCGGTTTGCCATTGAGCATAGCCGCAAGCATTCGCTGGTTTCGGTCCTGAACCATATCGGGCATTGGCGAACGCCGCCAGGAACTCTTGAAGACCTTCGGCAGTCTGGAAAAGATCAAACAAGCCACCCTGGAGGGACTTGCCCAGGTCTCGGACATGAATCGCCGGGCAGCCCAGGCGGTATACGATTTCTTTCACCGGGAAGCCTAAACTGTAGGGTAAGACAGGTGTAGGAACGTGGGTGGAGCAGGCATGGGGTCAGACCCCATGCATCATTTTTCGGGGATACCATATTGGAGTGAATCACGGTGAATGTCCCCATGATTCATTCCAAGCGAAGAATAGAGAGGCAGGCATAGGGACGCTTCTTTTGCCTGCGTCTGGCAGGCAAGAGAACCGTCCCTATGCCTCAAAGGGAGGCTGAGTGTGTCAGATTTACTGAAGGTTACAATCAATCACCTGTTCGGGGATAATGCGGAGATGGGTTCGCAAATCAGGTCGGAACTGGAGAAACTGCAACCCAATTATCTGGATCTGTTTGAGGAATTCCGTACTTCGCTGGCGGCGGAGAGGTTTCCCCTGACCCTGCCGTTTACCGAAGCCGGTCGGATCCCGCAGATCAAATCGCTGGCAGCGGAGATCAGGAAGAGATATTACAATGTTCTTTTGATCGGGATCGGAGGTTCCTCGCTGGGGGCACGGGCGATCATGCAGTTTCTGAAAGGCCCCTACTACAACCTTGACCATCGGCCGCGCCTGTTCATCCTGGATAATATTGACCCGGTCCTGGCCCATAAGCTGGAGGGGATTCTGGATTTCAGCAGCACCGCCTTTATATATATCAGCAAATCCGGGTCTACTGCGGAGTCGGCGGCCAACTTTAACTACTTTTTCCGTAAATACCGGGAGGCCGGTGGCAATCCGCGGGATGTGATGATTATCTGCGATCAGGCTGACAACGGGATTAACCGGATTGCCCGTGACCTGGGCTGCCATTTGCTGTTCACCCCGCGGGAACTGGGCGGGAGATACTCAGTCCTGTCTTGTGTCGGGTTTCTGCCGGCCGAGATAATGGGAATTGACTGCATGCAGCTGCTGGAAGGGGCGGCGGCCGTCCGCCGCATGATTATGGATCAACAACCGGGTGACAATGTGCTGCTGAATTTGGCTCTGCAGCTCTTCACGCTGGCCAGGCAGGGCCGGTCCATCCATGTCCTCTTCAATTACAGCAGTCTCCTGGCCGATTTCGGGCTGTGGTTCATGCAGTTGTGGGGGGAAAGCCTGGGGAAGAAGATGTCCTTAAACGGCGACGTTATACGCGCGGGTACCACCCCGCTCAGTGCCATCGGGGCTACGGACCAGCACTCACTCCTGCAGCTCTTCGCGGAAGGCCCTCAGGACAAGGTTTACGGGTTCGTGAAGGTGGAGGAACCTCCCTGCGATCTGAAGATTCCCGGAGAGTTTCCCCAGGAGGATGAATACGCTTACTTCGAGGGACATACCATGAATCAGCAGCTGCACATCCAGCAGCTGGCCACTGAGATCAGTCTGTTCCAGGATGGAAACCCCTGTTACCGGGTTACCGCCCGCGATTACTCCCCGGAGACACTGGGAGCCATGTTCTTTTTCTATCAAGCCCTGACAGTGTTCAGCGGAGCACTTTGGGGCATTAACCCCTTCGACCAGCCGGGGGTGGAAGCAGGTAAAAACATAACCTATGCCTTAATGGGCCGGCAAAGCTACGCAGACCGGCGTGAGCAATACGAAGCCCAGGTTGCCCGGTACGAAGGGACGAGAACTCCAATAGTATAGGATATCTGTTAACGAAGCACGGGGTTCCCGTGCTTCACCGTCTCCTGAGATCGGCAGCAAAGGGGAGATACCAGGCACCGGAACCTTCTCCATGCCTGAGATCGGCAGTAAAGTAGGGGAGAACGCCCTGCGCTGCAGGCACCGGAACCGTCCCCATACCCGGCTCAAAATCAAAGATTCCCTGGAATAGGTTGCGAGGGTTCTGATAAAATTAAATAAAGGGATTAGGGGAGGGTTCAGGATGCCAAGATGGTTGTTTAGGTGGATTCTCAATATCCTGGGTTTGTTGCTGACTGCATACCTGATTGGTGGTTTCGAGGTCACCTGGCTCGGGGCCATTGTTGGTTCCGTAATCCTGGGTATCGTCAACGCCATAATCCGCCCGGTGGTTGTTCTGCTGACCCTGCCGATCAATGTGGTTACTCTGGGGCTGTTTACCCTGGTAATCAACGGGATGATGCTCTGGTTAACCAGTGCTGTGGTCAAAGGCTTTGATATCCACGGCTTTGGATCGGCGATACTTGCAGCCCTGGTGCTGTCAATCGTCAGCTTCTTTGCCAGCCTGCTGATCAAGGACTGAGTTTAACCCGGCATTTCAGAGCCGGATTGGTTACGAAAACAGTTATGAAAGGTGCCTGGCACCATATGGCGATACGATTGGTAGCGATGGATCTGGATGATACCCTGTTGGATTCAAGGCTGCAGATTTCAGATCATACAACCGTAATGCTGCGGCGGGTGGTGGACCGGGGGATCAGAATAACCCTGGCTACCGGCAGGATGTTTCGCTCGGCACGCCGTTACGCTGTGCAACTGGGGATGGATGTTCCCCTTATAACCTACCAGGGTGCTCTGGTGAAGAACGCAGTTTCAGGTGAAGTCCTCTATCACCGCAAGGTACCTGGTGATATGATTCAACCGGTGATTGATGCTGCCCGGGCGGCAGGTTACCATTACCAGGTCTATTTTGATGACAATCTGTATATGGAATGTCTAACCCCGGAGGGGCAGGCCTACGCAGAATTAGCCGGGGTGCCACCGATGGTGGATAAGGACCTGCCGAACAGGCTGACCTACGAGGAACCCACCAAGATTATAATAATCAACGAAAATCTGCCGGCTCTGCAGCAGATGGAAATGCAACTCCAACAACGTTTCTCGGGACAACTCTACATAACCCGTTCCAAGCCTCATTATCTTGAATTTATGAACCAGGAAGCCACCAAAGGCCGGGCCTTGCAGGCAGTCAGTGAGTACTTTGCCATTGACCGCCAGGATGTTATGGCCATTGGTGACAGCTATAATGATATAGATATGCTGAAATGGGCCGGTGTCGGGGTGGCGGTTGGGAATGCGCCCCCCGAGGTCAAGAAATATGCCGATTATGTGACTGCCAGCAACGACGAAGATGGGGTGGCTGCCGCCTTGCAGCACCTGGTATTGAAGAATTAACGGTGACCGTTGTCGGCCAATGCTGGGAGACTCCGGCAGGTTTGTGATGCACAGGTTTTCCGGAGATGGTGTTCGCACCCTGGATCCAAATGGATTGAGGGTTATACGAAAACTCTTATCGACTGAGGGCAAAGCGGTTATTCGTTCCGCAAAATAATTATGAGGTAATAAAATGGTGCGAGGGATGATTGCCGGAGTTGACCTGGGAGGAACCAAAATCCTGGCTGGTCTGTTCGACCAACAGGGGTAGTTGCGCGGTGAAAGACTGGTCAATACCCATCCGGACCAGGGCCTGGAGGCCGTTTTGGACCGGATGGTCAGCATGATCCGTGACCTGATGCAGGAACACACCCCCGACCAGAAGCTCGGTGCGGTGGTGGTGGGCGCTCCTGGTCCCTTGGACAGTGAAACTGGCCTGATCTACGAGGCCCCCAACCTGAAATGGAAACAGGTCCCGCTCAGGGAGGTATTACAGGAGGCCCTGCAGGTACCGGTTTGGGTGGACAATGATGCCAACCTGGCAGCCCTGGGGGAATACACCTACGGCTATCCGCTGGAGTTTGAGGTACTGCTCTACCTCACCGTCAGTACCGGGATCGGTGGGGGTATTATAACAAATGGTGAGATCTACCGGGGGATCGATGGTGGGGCCGGAGAGTTCGGCCACATGACCATCCTGCCCCGGGGACCGGTATGCGGTTGCGGCAATTACGGCTGCCTGGAGGCCCTGGCCTCGGGAACCGCGATTGCCCGGGTGGCCCGGGAAGAGGTATCTCAGGGCCATTTACGAGCCCTGGGGGAATCCGTAAAGGGCCGTCTTGCGGATATCGATGCCCGCCTGGTAGCGGAGTTCGCAGCCAAGGGGGACCCTGAGGCCGCTCGCATTATGGAAGAGGCCATGGGCTACCTGGGTATTGGAGTAGCTAACCTGGTCAACCTGTTTAATCCCCGGGCCATCGTGATCGGGGGCGGGTTGTCCGGTTACCCGGGCCTGCTGGATCGGGTTCGTCAGGTGGTAAAGGACCGCGCCTATTCCAGTTTAAGCCGTAACCTTAAGATCCTGCCGGCGAGGCTGGGGAACAAAGCCGGGCTGATGGGCTGTCGGGCCCTGGCTGAGATTAAGTTGAAGTCGCAGAATTAGCAGGCTCTTAAAGGAGCGGAAGGCACGCGCATATTCCAAAGCCGGACTTTATTCTGTATCTCATCTATAATATTTGCTAAGCATCAAGATAAAATGGACCGATTGAATTCGGGATCAGAACAGTGCCGAGGCCCCTTTGGCAGGATGCAGGCAGTAGTCTGAGGTGAAATGTTTGCAATACTATGGGGACTATCACACTCATTCCCGCTACAGTGATGGGCAGGAATCGGTGAAGAGAATTGCAGACGCCGCCCGTCAGCGGGGTCTGGCTGAGGTGGCCGTAACCGACCACGGCCCCAATGTAGTGGTGTCCGGGGTTAAGAACCTCGACTGTTACTACCGGGTTCTGGAGGAGATTCATGGCCTGGAGATTCCCGGAGTTCGGGTTCTGGCCGGGGCCGAAGCCAATATAATAGACCTGGAGGGAAAGCTTGACATACCACCGGCGGTTTATGAGCAGTTGGATGTACTGATCTGTGGGCTGCACCCTTATTCCATACCCGCCAATATACGGGACGGCTATCGGCTGTTCGGGCGCAATCACCTGCGCCACCTGGGTCCCGGCTGGCGGCAGAAAGCGGTGGAGGCTAATACCAGGGCCACGGTGGCGGCCCTGGAAAACAACCCGGTGGACATACTCTCTCACCCCGGGCTCTTCTTTGAGGTGGATATTGAGGAGGTCTCCCGGGCCTGTGTCCGGGAGAATGTCCTGTTTGAGATCAACTGCGGGCATCACCACCCGGAACTGGAGGATGTTAAGATCGCCTTCAAGGCCGGAGTGACGTTTATAATCAGCAGTGATGCACATTTTTACGATACCGTAGGGGAGTTAGAGTATGGAAGGAGCCTGGTTGAGAAACTGGGGATACCGGCCGAACGAATAGCAAATTGCAGAGTTGGGGGAGATAAAGGATGGACCGGAAAAAGGAAGCAATCAAAGCACTGGTAATTACCGGGCTCTCCGGAGCGGGTAAAACCCAGGCGGCCAACTGTCTGGAAGACCTGGGTTATTTCTGCGTTGACAACCTGCCGCCAGCTCTGATACCCAAATTCACAGAACTGAGCAGCCAGTCGGAAGGGGTCAAGCATGTAGCCTTTGTCGTGGATGTGCGGGGAGGCAGGTTCTTTAATGATCTCTCCCGTGCCCTGGAGGAACTGGCCACCCAGGGCGTGAACTACAACATCCTGTTCCTGGAGGCCGGGGACAATGTGCTTATACGAAGGTTCAAGGAATCCCGCCGTCGGCACCCGCTCCAGCAGAACAAGGCTCTCCCGGAGGCTATCAAGCTGGAGAAGGAGATGCTGGAGGAACTGCGGGGGCAGGCGGATACCATAATCGATACCACCAACCTCAATGTGCATCAGCTGAAAGAGGAACTGGTCCGGCTTTACTCCGAAGGGGAAGAGGGCCTGATCACGGTGACGGTGTTTTCCTTCGGCTTCAAATTCGGACTGCCCCTGGATTCTGATCTGGTGTTTGATGTCCGGTTTCTTCCCAACCCGAAGTACGTTGACGAACTCTCGCACCAAACGGGTGACGATCCGGGAGTCATAAATTACGTTATGGAACCCCGTCTGACCCGGTCGTTCCTACGTCGGCTGATGTACTTCCTCAAGTTTTTGCTGCCCCATTACGTGAAAGAGGGCAAGTCTAATCTGGTAATGGCCATCGGCTGTACCGGCGGTCAGCATCGGTCGGTAGTGGTCGCAGATTACGTGGGTCGTGCGGTGCGGGAGATGGGATACCGTACCATCATCAAGCACCGTGACCTTGAAAAATACAGGGATAGTGGAGTATGAGAAGATCACTGTGGTGGTTTTGGGTATTTGCCCGGGCCCAGAAGTGGTTCCTCTTTATGGGGTTGGGGCTCCTGGTATTGGTGGTTGGCCTTATTGGCATAATCAACCACTACTTCTTTGATTTAACCTTTATATCACCTGGCCAGGGTATTATACTATCGTTGGCGGGAACAGGTATGGCTTTATGGGGCTTTATAAAAGGCTCCCGGGGAGTTATCGACATTGTCTCCTCCCTGACCTCAGTCAATATCCAGGACTTTCTGCGCAATGACCTCCAGAAGAAAAGAGGGCCCCGCATTGTAGTGATAGGAGGAGGTACCGGGCTCTCCGTGCTGCTGAAAGGTTTGAAAAACTACTCCAGTAACATTACCGCAGTGGTGGCAGTAACCGATGACGGGGGAAGTTCCGGCAGGATCCGGGAGATGGGCATGCTGCCGCCGGGCGACATCCGCAGGTGTCTGGTGGCTTTGGCTCAAACCGAGAACCTGATGGACCGGGTATTCGAACATCGTTTTACTGAGGGAGAAGGCATCCGGGGACACAGCCTGGGAAACCTGTTAATTACCGCCCTGACCGATATCACTGGTGATTTTGTCAGCGCCATTACCGAGGTCAGTAAGGTTCTGGCCGTGCAGGGTCGGGTCTTACCCGCCACGGTTGAACTTACAGTCCTGGGCGCTACCATGATGGACGGGACGGTAGTGATGGGACAGACCTCCATCGCGGGTGCAGGCAAGCCAATTAAGGAGGTATTCCTTGATCCCCCCGACTGTCCGGCAGTGCCCGATGCGCTGAAGGCGATCCGGGAAGCTGATGCGGTGGTTTTCGGACCGGGGAGTTTGTTTACCAGTATCATCCCCAACCTCCTGGTGCCGGAGATCGGTGAGGCCCTGCGTTCAACCGGAGCAGTCCGCATATTTGTGGTCAACATCATGACCCAGCCCGGCGAGACCACCAATTTTACTGCCAGTGATCATCTGGATGCGGTAGCCCGACACCTTGGTCCTGGCCATATTGACTATGTGGTGGTAAATGATGCTCCAGTGGACAAAGAACGCGCTTCCCGTTACCGCCTGGAGGATGCGGAACCGGTCAGATTTGACCCCCGGGAACTGTCGGAGAGAGGGGTCAAGTGTGTACGGGACTCACTTTTAGGCAAGGAAGATGTGGCCTGGCATGATTCGGAGGCCCTGGCCCGAACCCTGATGAGGATAATCTATGAGAGAAAGGGGCTGAACTGGCTGGAGTGAGCAGTTTTTCCGGTGAAACCAAGAATGAGCTGGCCCGGATTATACCGGAGAACCGATGCTGTCAGGTGGCTGAACTGTCAGCTTTGCTGCGGCTCAACGGCAAGCTGGAGCTTACCGGCAACAACCGTAAGAGACTGTGCATCACCACCGATAACGCCGGTATCGCCCGCAAGTCCTTTAAGTTATTCAAAGCCTTGTTTGAGTTTCCGCTTACTGTCGTCATGGAAACCAAACGGCGTTTCAATACCAACCGGAATTACCTGGTTAATGCACACTTGGATGAGCAGCATATAACCATACTAAATAAACTGGGAATTATTGATGATCAAAACCACCTGGTATACGGGGTAGAGCGGGGAATAGTAAGGAAACGCTGTTGCAAACGAGCCTATATGCGAGGGGTTTTCCTGGCTCGTGGATCGGTCAGTAAGCCGGGAGGGTCGTACCACCTGGAAATGGTGTTCCCCACTCACGAACTGGCTCGGTCAGTGCAGCGGATTGGCGAGAGCCTGGGGATCAGACTTCGTCTGACGGAACGCAAAAAAACGTTTCTGCTTTATCTCAAGGATTCGGATCAGATTGTCGATTTTATCCGCATGATCGGAGCCAATTATGCTCTGCTGGAGTATGAGAACGTACGGGTTTATAAATCCATGAAAAATCAGGTCAACCGGCAGGTGAACTGTGAGACAGCCAACCTGGAAAAGACCCTGGAAGCCTCCCTAAGACAGGTGGAGAGTATCCGCCGGTTGATAGACAGAATAACGGTTGAAGGACTGCCCGAAAACCTGCGGGAGTTGGCGGTTCTCAGGCTGGATTATCCCGATTCCAGCTTAAAGGAGTTGGGGGAGATGCTGAGCCCCCCCTTGAGCAAATCCGGGGTGGCTTACCGCATGAAAAAGTTGGAGCAGTTGTCTGAAGGGCCAATGTGAGTTTATAAGGCAGGAATTAACGGTTTTAATGTCGAAAATTAACTGAGGGTGATAAAGCAATGCGGCTTATTCATGATTTACATCTTGAACAACAACAAAAGCTTTTGATTACTCCGGAACTTCGGCAGGCTATTGCCATTCTTCAGATGTCCTCGCTGGAACTGTCTGAATACCTGCAACAGGAGATTGACGAGAACCCGGTCCTGGAACTCAGGGAAGAGGATGACCATCCTGAAGGGGATGTGGTGGGTGAGGTTGACGAAGAGTCTCTGCCGGACGCAGAGTGGATGGAGTACTTCCTGGACCGGAGTGACCTGGGTTATACCGAACGGTATGAACATGAAAAGCATAATGATCGGCATAAGGCCTTAGCACCCACCCTGCATGAACACCTCCAGTTCCAGATGCATATTGCTTTGAGCCGGGAGGAGGACCAGCGTATCGGCGGGTTCCTCATTGGTTCAATTGACGATAATGGTTACCTCCGTATCAGCCTGGAAGAGGCAGCGGCCAGTCTGGAAGTCAGCGTAACCAAAGTAGCCGAGATTCTGAAGGTCATCCAGAGCTTTGAGCCTTACGGGGTTGGGGCCCGCGACCTGTCGGAATGTCTGCTGATTCAGCTGACCCAGTTGGGCCGGTTAACTCCCATGGTGGAGCGAATCGTGCGTAACTACCTGGGAGACCTGGCCCGGGGACGTCTGGCCAAGATTGCAGCCACCCTGAAATTGAATGTAGTCGAAGTGCAGGAGATCGCGGATCTTATCAGGACCCTGGATCCCAAACCGGGCCGACAGTATGCCAGTGGCGGCGATGTGCGTTATCTGGTTCCTGACGTTACCGTGGAGAAGGTTAATGATGAGTATGTGATTCTGGTGAACGACGGCAATTCTCCGCGACTGATGATCAGTCCGATGTACAAGGAGATGCTGCGTCAACCTGGGCTGTTAAACAACGAAACCCGCAAGTATGTTGATGACCGGATTAATTCGGCCATTTGGCTTATTAAGAGCATTGAACAGAGGCGGATGACGCTCTACAACACTGCCAAGTGCCTGGTGGAGGCCCAGCGCGAATTCCTGGAAAAGGGCATCAAATACATGAAGCCCCTAAATCTCAAGCAGATTGCTAACCAGGTGGGGGTTCATGAGTCTACTATCAGCCGGGTTACCAACAATAAGTACATTCAAACCCCCCAGGGGGTATTCGAGTTGAAGTATTTCTTCTGCAGCGGTCTGGATTCCCAGCACGGCACCCGCTATTCATCGCGCAGTATCAAGCGCGTGCTTAAGGATCTGATACTGGAAGAGGATGCCCACAACCCCTACAGTGACCAGCAGATCGCGGACAAACTCTGCAGCAAAGGTATCCAGATCTCCCGCCGGACCGTTGCCAAGTACCGCATGGAACTCGGCATCGAATCCAC
>DCTH01000127.1 GCA_002329495.1 Syntrophothermus sp. UBA1445
ACCACTTAGTGCACACTTTAATCCCCAGAGGGTCGTGTCTGACACGCAGTCTAGGGGATTTCCCCGACAACCTCTACCAGTTCTTAGCCTCTTTTGCAGCAGGGGTTTCAGAAGAGGAAACGGAACCGTGGCCACCAGTTACCGCACCTCTACAACTCATCCACCCATACCACTCAAGGCAGGCTACACTGCACCCAGCTTCCTACCGAATGCAGGTTTTCCCGAAAGATTGTACCTTTCGAGCCTCCACGGGTGGGGGGTCAGTTCCCGCATGCCGTTGCAGGCTGCCCCGGCACCCTTAACTCCCAGCACCAACCCCCAACTGGGCGTTGAAAGCTGACACCAGAATCTTCATCGATGTGCCCGTGACGGATTTTTAGGCCCGTCTTCAGAACTGGTGAGATTGACTAGAATACTGCAACCTCCACCCATAATTCTAATTTATGATTATAACACAAAACTCGCTAAAGCCTTACATGAACCCCTATTTTACATCGCCCTGGTGGCGCAGTCAAAAGGAAATGTATCCCAATGATAAAGGGCTCAGTTTCGAGCCCTTTAATGATCTATTCTTTTTCCCGTTTGGCTTTTTCGATTATTTCCTCCGCCACCTTGGGAGGGGCTTCCTCGTAGTGGTCGAACTCCATCTTGAACCGGCCACGTCCCTGGGTGATTGATTTCAGGTCAATACTGTAACGGAGCATCTCCTTCAGGGGAACCTGGGCTTTGATTACCTGGTTTTTGCCATGCGGTTCCATTCCCATAACCCGCCCCCGTTTGCTGTTCAGGTCGCCGATGATATCTCCCATGAACTGCTCCGGAATCTCAACCTCCACATTGCATATCGGTTCCAGCAGAACCGGGCGGGCCTGTTCCATGCCCTTACGGAAGGCCAGAATGGCTGCCAGTTTGAAAGCCATTTCTGAGGAGTCAACCGAGTGATAGGAACCATCATAAAGGATGGCCTTAATATTGGTCACCGGGTATCCGGCCAATACTCCTTCGGCCAGACCCTCCCTGATGCCTTTCTCAACCGCCGGAACATACTGTTTGGGCACTGAACCTCCGAAAAGCTCTTCGCCAAAAACGAATTCCTCTTCCGACGGCTCCATCCGCAGCCATACGTGACCGTACTGGCCATGCCCTCCAGATTGTTTCTTGTGTTTTCCTTCCACCTGAACCTGTCCCCGGATGGTCTCCCGATAGGGTATGCGCATCTCAGCGGTCTTGACATCCACCCCAAACTTGCGGTTAAGACGTTCAACAATAATATCGGTGTGGCTTTCGCCCATGGTATGGAGAATAGTCTGTTTGGTCTCGGTATTCTTCTCCAGACTAATGGTCGGATCCTCTTCCATCAATTTCTGCAGGGCGTTACCCAGTTTATCCTCGTCACCCTTGGCCTTGGGCTCAATGGCAGTACCCAGGGTGGGCTCAGGAAACTCTATTCCGGGCAGTTCCTGCGGATTGGCCTTGACGGTCAGGGTATCCCCGGTAGTGGTCACCGAAAGCTTGGCAACAGCTGCGATATCCCCGTTTTTGGCCTCCGGTACCGCCTGCTGTTCCTTGCCGCGCATGACCAGGATTTGACCCAGCTTTTCCTCTTTTTCCTTGGCAGCATTGTAAACCACCGAATCAGCCTTCAGGTTGCCCTGGACCACCTTAAAGAAGTTCAAGCGCCCAATGTAGGGGTCAGCGATGGTCTTGAAGACCAGAGCCGCCAGTGGCTCCTTGGACATATCCTTATCAGCATTCACGTGCGGTGCAGCCATGCAATCGACAATAAAGTCCATTACCGGGAGCACCCCGATATTATTCAGGGCCGAGCCACAGAACACGAAGACCACCGCACCCTTGGATGCAGCCTCGGCAATCCCGACTCTGACTTCTTCATCAGTCAGTTCTTCACCCTCGAGGTATTTGTCCAGAAGTTCGTCGTTGCCCTCGGCCGCTGCTTCGATCAGCTGTTCTTTATAGCTCTCAACCTCATCCATCATGTCAGCCGGGATCTCTTCTTCCCGGTATTTGCCGCTGCCGGGTTCAAAGATCAGGGCTTTCCCCTTTATGAGGTCAACAACTCCCTTGAAGCTGGCTTCCGCGCCGATAGGAAGTTGTAACGGTACGATGGTACCGGAGAATTTATTCCTAAGATCGTCCAACACCCTGTAGAAGTTGGCGTTTTCACGGTCCATCCGATTGATAAAGGCAATCTTCGGAATGTCCTGTGCCTCTTCCCAGAACATCTCCGTCTGCACCTCAACCCCTGCAGTGGCTGAGACTACTACCAGAGCGTTATCCGCCACCTTTACTGCGGCTCTGACCTCGCCTAAAAAGTCAGCAAAACCCGGAGTGTCCAGGATGTTGATTTTGTGGTCCCGGTACTCACATGGCACCAGGCTGGTGCTGATGCTGATCTTGCGTTTGATCTCCTCGGGCAAAAAGTCGGATACCGTGTTGCCATCATCTACCTTGCCCAGTCTGCTGGTGGCACCAGTGTTGTAAAGCATGGCTTCGGTCAAGGTGGTCTTCCCGGAGCCCCCGTGGGCTATGATCGCTATATTTCGTATCTGTGGGGTTGGGTATACCTTCATCAAGCTACCTCCTTGTTTGTATTCAAAAACGATTTACCGTAGTCCACTTACACAGCAAATCCTCTTAATTATACCTGATTTTACTTACCCTGAAAAACAGAAATTAACTTGTAAATCAGTACCGCAGCAATTATAAAAATCACCAACTGCTGAAAAAAGACCAGCCTGAGGCTGTCCAGCAGGGTCAGGACCGTACCCAGAGCCACCGGAAAGAGAATTGAGGGACGAAACGGTTCATGGCCCTGGCTCTGACGAAATTTGACCCACCGGCCCAGGTTGATTACGGCGAAAAAAAGAAGATAGTTAAGGAGCAGACTGATCCAGAACATCTAAATATGGTCCACGTAATCGTGATAGATTCGCCGGTATTTTTCCACCAGTTTATAATCGGTCAGGTCAAAGTGAATCGGGGTTAAAGAGACAAACCCTTCTTTAACAGCCGTC
>DCTH01000126.1 GCA_002329495.1 Syntrophothermus sp. UBA1445
GCGCTGGTTGGTCAGGCGTACCGTCCCCCCTGCATTCGGGGCTCCGGTAGGCAGGAAACAACAGGCTGACCGCAGGGGGTCATTATAGCTTTCCGGATCCCGGAGAAATCTGGTCCAGGCGGTTTGCGCTCCCCGGCGCAGGCCAATGGTCCTCGATTTTTGGCCTTGCCGGACCACATAACTGGTGGAATTAACTTTAAACGCTACCGCGCATTCCCGCCCGTAGGTGATGGCACTCTGGCGAGCCAGACGAAGCTCACGAGCCATGATAGCCGCATCCTGCCGCAAGACCAGTTCATCGGCCATTGCCTGGTAACGAGGCCAGGCCAGCAGGGCTATTATTCCCAGAATGGCCAGGACTGACAACAGTTCAACGAGAGTATAACCGGAGGCCTCAGGTTTCATGCTTTTCCAGCCACCCTCTCAGCTGGTCCTCCATCAGTTGCCGGGGTGCCTGGTGTCCGGTAAACATCTCAAAGCTGCGCACCCCCTGGTTTACAAACATCCCCAGGCCGTTAATGGTCTTAAACCCCAGCTTAGCCGCCTCCCGCAAAAACTGGGTGGTAAGTGGATTGTAGATGATATCAGCAACCGCTGCTGACGGGTTCAATTCCTTGAAATTAAAGGGCGGACTCTCTTCAGTGTTCGGGTACATTCCCAGCGGAGTGGTGTTAACCACCAGTTCAGCGGTCCTTAAAAAATCTCGCATCCGGCTGTCATCCCCGGCCAATCCCCAGCTATCCTGTCGGGTGGCCTGCGTGATATCGCGGGCCAGCTTTACGGCCCGCTCGAGATTACGGTTTAAAAATACTGTTACGGTTCCCCGGATCGCCAGCTGGTAGCCAATGGCGCGAGCCGCTCCGCCGGCGCCAAGAATTATGGCGACTCCCGGAACCATAACCCCTGCCTGTTCCATGGAATCCATAAATCCAATCCCGTCGGTGTTATGCCCCACCGCCAGGTTTTCGTTTATCAGCACGGTATTGACTGAACCACAGGCCAAGGCCTCGGGACTGACCTGATCAAGATAGGGAATGATCGATTCCTTGAAAGGAATGGTTACGTTAAACCCCTGAACACCGAGGGTTCTGGCCGCCTCTACCACCAGTGATACCCGGTCAGGTTTAACCGGGAACGGAAGATAAACTGCATTAATCCCCACCGCCTTTAAGGCCAGGTTGTGCATAAATGGTGATAATGAATGGCCCAGCGGAAAACCAACCAGCCCGAATATCCTGGTTTCCTGATTAATCTTCACCCGGGATCCCCCGTTATTTACAGTGTCCTTTTGATATACGTTGATTATTGCAAAAACAGGTAGCTCCTGGCAAGTCAGTCCTGCAGAACCGAATTGATATCGCCCCGCTTAATCGCCTGCCTGATCTTCCGCAGTACCATGATTTCAAACTTACGCATCACCCTGGTACCAATGAATTCACGTTTATTAATCGGTACCACCAGTATGGTGAAAAGGTCCAGACGATTACCCCCCAGGATATCGGTAAAGATCTGGTCGCCGATAACCGCCGTCTCCTCAGGGGAACTGCCCATCACCTGCAATGCACGTTGGAAGGCCCTGCGGCGAGGTTTCCCCGCTTTGGATACAAACGGTATTCCCAGGCCCTCGGCAACCGAAACCACACGCTCCCGGCCATTGTTGGAGGCGATACAGGCCTTGAATCCCTGAGCCTTCACCGCCGTCATCCAGGCCACCACCTCACTCCTGACCTCCTGACTGTTCCACTCAGTCACCGTGTTGTCGAGATCCAAAATGAAGGCCCTGATTCCATGAGCATACAGCTTATCGAGGGGCAGATCCAAAATTGAGTCCACATACACATCGGGAAACAAGTATTTCTTCAAGCAATTACCTCCAGTTACGGTTCTCTATAATCATACCCCAGAGTGCACGTAACCAAAAGACCCGCACTGAGGTGGAGGAAAAACAAACTTGAAAAATCAGGGGTTCACGTTATCAAACTCCCAGGCCGGATCCGACGGGCTGGTCAATTGGGGCGCAGCATCGGAGGCAGGCGCCTCCTTGGCTGGCGGGTTGGAGGGTACCAGAGGAAGGGATTCCTGATGGGATTCGGTTTTTACCACGGCCTTCGGCTGAAACATAACGTAAGGTTCCTCAAGGAACCGTTCAAAGGTCATGAATGGATAGGTCTTGGGATCTTCCTTTACCTCACCTAACACGAACACCTTAATGGTCAGGTCACAGTTCAGCACTCCAGGCACGTCCGACCAGATGGTACACTTGTCAATGGCCAGGAGTCTCCCCAGACGCTGTACCTCATACAGGAAACCATAAATACCGGAGCTGGAGCCTACCAGTTCCATGGTAATATCATAGCTTGAATAATCACCATTATTCTCCAGGTTGCCGAACGTTATCTTCTTGGTTCCATCACTATTTAAGTATATGTCGTATTTCGACGCTAAACGGTAGATATCCACCAGCAGTCCCGGCGTGTTGCGAAAAGCCGGAATCTCTGATTGCAGTTCCTCCATCCGCTGCTGGATCTCCAGAATCTGCTGCTTAAGACCCGGGATGTTATCCCAACCTTCAGCCAAAGCAGACTGCTGCATCTGCTGAACTTTGGCGAGTTCCAGACGCAGCGCGTTCAGGTGCTGAATTTGGGGTTTAAAATAAAAGCCGTAAGAAATATACCCGGCCAATAATACTGAAAAAAGTATGATCAGGAATCGTTCCCGTCTTTTAAGTCCTTGCCACTTACTGGCCAGATTAGGAAAACTCAGTGACCTTCGCCCCCATACTATACTCCTCACGTTTATGTGGTATCGGTATCTGGTGCCTTTTCGCCTTTAAAGGGCATTTCCAGACGTACCTCTTCCACCGACCCCCGGAGGGGCACCTGTTTGGGTTCCCCCTCTTCGAAGTAGGGAAGGTTTCTCAACCCT
>DCTH01000046.1:0-263 GCA_002329495.1 Syntrophothermus sp. UBA1445
TGAGGTCCTTGGTATTACCAAAGAGAACGTTGAGGTTAGAATGCACCGGGCTCACAAACACCTGCGCCGCATTCTGCTCGGAAGAATGGCTGAAGGGAGGTTTGAATGTGAAGTGCAAGCAGGTAGATGATCTATTGTTCACCTATTGTGACCGGCAAGAGATGCCACCGCTGATCCGTCAGGAACTGGAACAGCATCTCAGTGAATGCCCGGATTGCAGGCGGCAGGCGGACTTTACGGCCCGGGAACGCGAGGCCCTGGCC
>DCTH01000046.1:351-7878 GCA_002329495.1 Syntrophothermus sp. UBA1445
GCCGCGGATGGTGGGCCATGGGGATGGTGGCTGCCGTAGTGGTTGCCCTGTTGGTAGTGCCCGGTTCCTTTATGAACCCGGTTCAGCCCGTGGATACCAATCAACGAATCGCTGATGCTGAAAAACAAAATGCACCTATGATGGCTGAAACAATGATGAAGCGCGCCGAAGAATCACCTGATCCAGACAAAACTGCCCTCAACTTTGGCTACACCGATCGCGAGTCTGAGCGGTTTGATATCGGCAGGGGTTCCCAATCCGCGTCTATGGCACTGCCAGAGGGGGACAGTACTGCTGGTGATATCGCGGTCTTCCGTCCTTCATACCTGCCTCCCGATTACCATCTACTCCGAGTCGAAAGCGATGTTGATAACAATATTTCTATTCACTATGGAGATGACCGGGGCGGATACATCTGTCTCAAGACACTGCCCGGGTTGCAGGAGGATGTGCTTACTGTTGCCGGCAGAGGCGGGAACGATTCTCGGGTGGCAAATGAACTGAAGAAAGAGGTCGCAGATCAGTCAGACCCGACGGTCATTCGCTGGACCAGTGAACATGAAGGAACACCTTATCGTTTTGAGCTGACCGGCAGTCTGCCGCCCGAAGAACTGGCCCAAGTGGCGGCCTCAGTTAAGTAACAGGGAAGTTTTGACGGGATTACTCCCCAGCCGTGGTTGAGGGAGCCTCAGTAAAATAACAAGGAGGTTATTATGAGACAGCCCATTTTTAAGCGATTTTCATCTTTACTGGTTTTGCTTTTAACCGGATTGCTGGTGGTAGGAAGTCTCCTTCCAGCCTTCGCAGCCGATCCAATAGAAACTCAGGGACCCATCATGGTAGTGTCCGGCCTTGGTCAGGTGGAGGTCAAGCCTGATCAGGCAGAAGTCACGCTGGCGGTAGTATCCTCCGGCAAATCCCTGGGTGAACTGCAGGACCAGAATTCCAGCACAGTTAAGCAGGTGATTAACAGCTTGGTCGAGCTGGGTCTTAAGCGACACCAGATCGAGACCACCGGGTACAATGCCTGGCCGCAGTATGTTTATGGGGACAATGCTGACAGACAACCTCCGGAGATAACAGGTTACCAGGTACGCAATCAGATAACCATCACCACCGGTGATCTGCAGAGCATGGGCCGGATTATTGATACGGCCCTAAAAGCGGGCGCCAATGAGGTGCAAAATATCAGTTATTCTCTTAATGACCACGATTCAGCCCAGGCCACGGCTCTTAACCGGGCCTGCACCAACGCCAACGTAAAAGCGAACGCTATTGCCAGGGCCCTCGGAATCAAGGTGGGAGCGATTGTAAGTGTTAAGGAAGGCACAACCCCGGCTGAGATGTATCCCCTCTATATCGATACCGCCGGAGCAGGCATGGTTCGGGGAGACGTCCCCATCCAACCCGGCAACATAACCGTCCGCAGCACCGTTACCATTACTTATCAGATCCTGAGATAACCCGTTTCAAAAGCATGAAGTCAGCATAATCAAGGGACCTTAATCGGTCCCCTTTTTTGTCCCCAAATCCCCCGGTTGTAATATGTGAATAAACTGCCATTGCCAGGGAATGTTAAAATTAACGTTAATGAGAGGTGAAACCTTGCAGTTTTCCCTTTTTGATATCTTTCTGATAATCCTGGCGGTCCTTTTTCTGGTGCCTTTAATTCAGCAACACTTGACTCAATCCCGGCGTTTCAAGCTGATAGAGAAGCTGGAAAACCAGAGGAGGTCCCGGGTCATCACCTTGATCCACCGTGAGGAGGCCATTAACCTTCTGGGCCTGCCCATCAGCCGGTACATCAATATTGAGGATTCCGAGCAGATACTCCGGGCGATTCGCTACACCCCCGACAATATGCCCATCGACATTATACTCCATACCCCGGGCGGGCTGGTCCTGGCGGCCGGGCAGATTGCTCTCGCCCTCAAGCGCCATCCGGCTAAGGTTACAGTTTTTGTTCCCCACTATGCAATGTCAGGCGGTACCATGATTGCCCTGGCGGCCGATGAAATAATCATGGATGAGAACGCCGTAATGGGACCGGTTGACCCGCAGATCGGACAGTATCCGGCAGCGTCAATAATAAAGACCGTCAAAAGCAAAGATACCAACGAACTGGATGATGAGACCCTGATACTGGCCGACATTGCCGAGAAGGCAGTCAACCAGGTCAAAAGCTTTGTTGAGGAACTTATTGAGGATCGCATACCCGAAGAGAGAGCGCGAGAGATAGCCGGACTGCTTACTGCTGGCAACTGGACCCATGATTATCCCATCACCTGTGACATGATGCGGCAGCTGGGAATTCCCATAACATGCGGGCTCCCCAACGAAATTAACCTCTTGATGGACCTATTTCCGCAGACCTCACAACGTCGCCCCTCAGTCTTATACGTACCGATTCCCTATGAGAATGCCCACCACCAGAACAAAAAAGAAAGGAGGTCGTAGCGTGTCGCGAAAGAACCGTTCTGGCAGGCAGCGGATAATCAGAGAAACAAAGCAGGAATCAAACAACAGCGGCTCTCAGGATTCCCAGAAACGGGATGAAAGCCGCAAAAGCGAGTAGCTTCACTACAGACCGACCGCGGTTTCCCCGAGGTCGGCCGGACTGATTTGATGTTCGTATTTACCCAGGTTTTAAAAGCATGGGCAATAAATTGACCGGATCGCTTTTTCCTTAAGAGGTGTGCAGTACCCTGGCTATTCGACCCTTTCCAACAGCGCGCGGGCTTCCGGGGTTAGACTGGCGTTCATAATTACACTGCCAAAATCGCTGTTTTTCCGCAGGTAACCCATTTCCACCAGGCGCTTGTACATGGCCTGAGCCTTTTCACCGTCCCCATAATACGCTGCCAAACGGTCATACCGAACATCGACTCCGCCATGTTTTTCGATCAGTTTCAGTGCTTCAATGACATCTTTAAATGGCACATCAATTGTGGAGTAATCCTGCTCGATGACCGACCAGAGCATCCTTTTCATTTCCTCCAGCATCTTGTTGGCATCAGCAGCGCGATATCCCTTGAAGAATTTCTGCACACGGTACTCTTTGCCCTTGAAGGTTCCGTAGGCGATCATGTCGACTCCCGAATCATACTCGACGAACGAATGAGTCAGTTTCTCCAGCCACTTATCTGTCATTGGTTACACCCCTCCCCTTTCTACCCTATTTATACCATAAATGCCAGGTGTCATGTTAATGTTTTATTCTACACCATAATTATTCAGTTACCGTCGAAATCATTATTGGTGCAGTAGCCAGTATAACTGCTTCAGCACTGGGATCCAAAATAGGAACCAGCTAGAAACAATAAGCCCCGGATCTCTCCGGAGCCTATTTTACTCAAATCATTTGTAACTGCGACTGCATTACCAACCAGGCTTTTATTCGCCCAAAGGGGTCTTTTGCCAACCGTATCACAGGTAGCATTTCCCAAACAGCCTAGGAGTTCATCTGGGGGATTTCCATACCAAGGTCCATAACTTCTACCCCTTCTGGCAGCTGGAACAGAGAATCGTCCAATTCAGTAACCTGGACATTCTTGTATTCCATCACCATTGACTCACCTTCACTGGTAGCCTCAATCCGCAGGGGGATTCCGTAATCCTTCCACAGCCAGGTCATTCCCGTAAAATCCGAGTCGGAAACCTCATAGACTAAGCACTCCTTGCCATCCAGGGTCTCTGTCTTTATGTACTTCATGGATTCGGGTTTCAAACTATCTGAGTAATCCTGAGGCGTAGAGGTATCAACCTCAGACTGGGCCAAAGGCATTTTAGTAGCCATTCCCTGGTCTTCACCGTAGGAATAAACAACCCCTTCGCTGGAATTGACGATACTGATCATCTTGCCACCGCCTTCGGGAACCTCCATCTCCACCCTCATGTTGGCTCCTTTAACCCAGACCTTGGTGGTGAACGGATCCATATCAGCTACGGTGGTAACTGAATCATAGGACAAACCTGGCAGGTCCTGACCTTTTTCCAGCAGAGCAGCAGGATCAACAGCAGTGTTTGATGACCCGTTTTGATTCCCGGCCTGATTAGTACCACTTCCAGCCTCCTTGGTTCCGCCGCCGCATCCGGTTGCCAGTACCACCATAAATAAAGCCAGTAGCAGAACAACAAGGTGTCTGTTTCGAATTCTGCCCATAAAAATTCTCCTTCCTTTTAAGTTATACCCCGAGTAATTATATTCGAGGGGAGGTTGTTTATCCCTCTTTTCTGTCCGCCGATACCTCTACGGCAACGGCAAGAAGGACGAATGTTACGTCGACCACTTAAAATTTGGCCAGGTTAGCCCAGTCAGCACTTTACAAGTTTGGGCTAACTTTTTTTCCTTACTGGCATCCAGATTTCGCTGTATACGTTTTCTGATGGGCTATTGTACCTGGTAAAAGATATTCCCGGTAAATCCGCTATTTCATAATCTGATGAGGGGAGCCATTCAGAATAGATTTTGGCGTAGGTTTCTTGAAGCGTAGCGGGAAATGGCCCTTGGTTAGGGAATATTGCCCATAAACTTTCTTCGATTGAGATCTGCTCCAAATCATCGAACGGATTTTCTTTGGTAGTTGCAAAACCAATCATATGCGTTAGGTATCCTTTTTCCTCCAGGAAACCATCATCAAAATCATAAGATACATTCAAGACTTGATGAGGATATAAATCAGCCAATTGATGCATTTCTTGCCTTTGTTGTTCGGTGATTGAGTGGGCGAGTTCAACGATAGCACTATTTTCGCCTTCAAATTGAATGGGCACTCGTTTCGATACCCCAACTATATTAAACTTCTCTTTTTTTTCAATTTTGAATTCCATGGATATTCCTCCTCTTATATCGATAAAAAATGTAAATTTGGGAAACGATTTTTGAATTCTGTTCTTAGCCACTTCTGAAGGTAAAAAGCCACTCCATTCACGAAAGGCTCTCGAAAAACCATCGATTGATTGATACCCATATTTGTAGGCAATATCTGTCACCTTTGCTCCATTTATTAAGTCAACATTGGCTGCTGATAATCTCCGGTTCTTGATATACTCATTCAATGACATTCCAGCCATATACGAAAACATTCTTTTGAAATGGTAATCAGATAGTCCCACAATTCTCGTTATATCTCTTCCAGAGATTTTTTCCGTTAAATGGGTTTCGATGTAATCCATTAAATTATTGAATGCTTGTAACACTCGTTCCCCTCCTTTCAAATGCATATTAACATCTAATTTTGTTACTCACTCGATATTTTTTATACGGAATCTATCGGAACTGGTCATGGAAGAGAAGGAGAAACAATACGTACCCTATGGGCCGGTAGCTTGAAGTGTGAATTGACGAATCCGGAGTGATGACTCGGAATGATATAGAAAGATCACCTAATGGGCACTCCCGAGTAGCTCTGATCCGAATAAGTCTGTAACCCGACTATTAGCCATGTCAGTAAATCAATAATTTAACTCCGCATACTGTAGCATGTCGCGGCACAGGAACAGTACCAGCAGCGAAACGGGTACATTCGCGATGGCCATCACCAAAAAGATCGTGAAATTCTGACTGAGCATCACCAGATGGGAGCTGACCAGCATGGCCAGACCCACCCCCGGTGCGGCCAGGGCCACCATAACAACCAAATACAGCAGGATGACCAGCATCTTACTGGCGCCGCTCCAGAAGCGTTCCACCACAATATTACCGGCGGCAAACAGCAGCGCAAAGCTGGTGCGGGCCAGGATGCAGGCCGCAATATCGGCCCAGCCTAAATTTAATATCAGCCCGACCGAGACGAATATCATAACTGCTTCGGCCAGAGCCCCCGGCAGCATCTCCCGCAGGTTCTGCACCAGTTTCGCAAATGGTGGTTCGGGCACCAGATATATGAACGGTTTGGTCAGTTCCTTATTGATGCGGCCTAAGGTGGTGGAGAACAGCTGCATATAGGTGGCGAGGCTGAATACCGCTACAATGCCACTTTCTCGCATGAACATGGACGTGATAATAATAACCACTACAAAAATCAGTGAATTGCGGCTGAGCATAAAAATGCCCCCGCGACGGTTCTCAATCTTATGTTTGTAGTAAAACGCATTGGCACCCCACCCCTGATCCAAGCCAGTCCGGCCGATCCGCACCTTATACGGTACCACATCAATGTTGCCCTCGCGCTGCGCCGCCGCCACAGATTGAACAAATTCGGCGGTTTTAAGTACATCCTCGTACCAGTCCCGATTCGAATAGATGATCAGGACGACCAACAGAGCCAGCCAGGCTATGCTGGCGAGCAAACCGGGAATAAAGCTCGCTTCGCTGACCGCAGCGGCAAGTGTCCAGCCCAACCACCCGCCGACTGGAAAAGAGCGCACCAGCAAACTGTTGGTAGCAGTTACTACCGCGGACAGAACACCCTCACTGGCATGCTGCCAAACGTACAGACCCACATAAAGAACCAGAATTGCGGTTAACAACCAGACTACCGCCTGCAGCAATTTTCTCAGAGTTTCATCGCTGCTGGTGAAAACGTAGATGGTCATGGCGGTTATCTGGCCCATAAAAACCGTGGCCACATATCCCAGAAACAAACCGAACAGCACGATATAGGATAGATCGTAAGTGTGGCTCAGCCACCCGAATTGAAACAGAATAAACAGACCCAGCAGCAAAGAGGTATTGATCTGGCGAAACAGCCCGTAAAACAGCACTCGTGAATGGCTGATCGGGGCGGGAAAAACCAGGTTCCCATCCGACATGTTAAATATTGTACCGCCGCGGGAAAAACCGTTTTGCATCGTCAGGAGGAACATTACGATATAGAGTGCGGTGGCCATGGCGATGAACTCCGCCGGATCGCGGAATTCTGCTTCCCCCGTACGGGCGTCGCCGGCGATCAAAGAAAACACCACCAGAGCCCCGAGAATCAGGACGTAGATCAACCGGACCGGTTTTTTAAACAGTTCTTTAATGCCGTTTTTCAGCCGGGTTAGATAAAGATAGGACAAAGCACCGGTCATTTTGCCCCGCCTCCTTCGGTTATCGCGAAAAAGAGCTCCTCCAGGCTCTGGGCCTGCAGGTCATCCGGACGGTTATACTTGGTGGCGGCGAAACGGCCATTTATCATGATATGAGTGGCGTCCCAATAATCCTCAACACTGTCAATCATATGGGTGGAGATGAGCAAGGCCGCCCCTGCAGCTTTTTGTTCCCGGAACAAGGCCTTCATCTCTTTGATGGCATGCGGATCAAGGCCCACCATGGGCTCATCGAAGATGATCAGCCGGGGACGATGGGCCAGGGCGCAGCAGATAGACAGTTTCTGCTGCATTCCTTTGGACAGTTCCTTGCCCAGCTTGTCTTGCTTATCCGCTAACTCCAAACGTTCCAGCAGCTGTTGGCCGTAACCGTCATCTTCCATGCGGTAAGCCCGGCGCACGAACTCCAGGTGTTCCCCCACGGTCAGCAGATCATAGACTGCCGGGGTTTCCGGGATATAGCCCAGCAGCCGCTTGGCTTCCTGGGTCTTGTTA
>DCTH01000032.1:0-515 GCA_002329495.1 Syntrophothermus sp. UBA1445
GCGGGAAGAACTTCCTGTATTCCTCTTCGTCTCCGGCGAAATCCAGATAGGCCACATCCACCAGGAGCGTGATTTTTTTCACACCTCCCGACACAGTCTCCTTAACGATCGCTATTATTTTTTGCCAATCATCCAGGGTGAAGCTATAGCCTGTCGGATTGTGCGCGGGTGTGTTCAGGATGATAACAAGGCCGTCCTGCTTGTAAAGGAGCTCCTTTACCTTGCTTTCAAAGGACGCCGCGTTGAAATTGCCCGCTTCGTCAAACAGAGTATATGTCGTTACGGTTCTCTCGATTTCCTGGGCAATTGTACTGTACGGGCTCCAGTACCAGTCCGAGGTCAAGATCTGATCCCCGCGCTTGGAATAGTTCTGGATCGTGTTTCTGATGGCGCCCGTGCCGCCGGGAGTGGCCAGCGCTTCCGTATATCCTTTCGGGACATAGTTTCCGAAGGTCGCTTTCTTAATCGCCTTTAAATAGTCGGGAGTCCCCGCAATGGGAGCATAATCCGCATAA
>DCTH01000032.1:552-7758 GCA_002329495.1 Syntrophothermus sp. UBA1445
CGCCTTCCCGGGCTGCCATTTCCTTAGCCTTCTGGTTGATTCCGAATATCTTATCCTCCAATGGGATGATTCTGTTGTTGGCTTCTGCCATCCTGTAGTTTGACATTGAATTTCACCTGCCTTATTTAAATATGGAAAATATTATAGCATAAAGAAAAGCTCTGCGCGATAATTATTTTATGCAGAGCCCGGCTTTTTCCGTTTCGGGCGGAGTTTATCCCGCCGCGGCCTATCCTAATCGGCTATGTTCAAATTGTTTTCCTTCAGCTTTCGCATAATAGTGGACTGGCTGACACCCAGAAGCTCCGCCGCCTTTCTTGTACTTTTGCAGACGGACATGGCCTTCGTCACAAGAATGTTTTCCACCTCGTTGACGGCGTCCTTCAGCGGCATCAGCTTATTGACCTGGATCGCGCCCTCCGATGGCGGGGTCGCTTTGCCCAGCTTGTACTTGCTGTATNNAGCTCGCGGATATTGCCGGGCCAGTGGTAATTCTGAAGGACTTCGATTAGCTCTTCGGAAAACTGCTTGTTCGTCCCGTATTTCTTGTTGAAGATATACAGAAAATGCAGCAGCAGAGGCTTTATATCCTCTTTTCTTTCCCGCAGAGGGGGAATATTGATGGAAATCACATTTAAGCGGTAATAAAGGTCCTCCCTGAACTCATGATTGGCCACCATCTCCTCCAGGTTGCGGTTGGTAGCCGCGATAACCCGTACATTGATGTCAATCGGCTTGGTCCCGCCGACCCGTTCAATTACCCGTTCCTGCAATACGGTGAGCAGCTTGGTCTGCATATTCAAGGGCATGTCCCCGATCTCGTCCAGAAAGACAGTCCCGCCCCGGGCCAGCTCGAACTTTCCGGGTTTTCCGCCTTTTTTGGCTCCGGTAAAAGCCCCGTCTTCATAGCCAAACAACTCTGATTCCAGGAGGTGTTCCGGCAGGGTTACGCAGTTTATCCTGATAAAAGGACCGGTGCGACGGCTGCTGGCATTATGAATGGCCTGGGCGAACAGTTCTTTACCAGTACCGCTCTCGCCGGTAATAAGCAGGGTGGATGAGGTCTGGGCGAATTGTTGGGCCAAAGCCTTGATGGTAACAAACTCCGAGCTGCGGCCAATCAGATCATCGAAGCGCCATCGGGCCTGGTAGATGGCGTTCACTTCATCCTTGTATACACTTAACTCCTTCTGGGTTTCCTGCAGTCGCTTCATCAGAATCTTCGCCCCGGACATATCCAGGACCATGCTATGCCCAATGGCACCGATAATCTTCCCATTCTGCCTTATCGGAATGCGGTTGATCAGTATATCACGCCCTTCGACAATCGGCCAGATATCGGCACTGTCCATCTGGCCTGTCTTCAGGGTCTCCGGGAGTTTGGAATGGGAATAGACTTCCAGGACATGTTTACCGATTACATCCTCCCTCTTCTTTCCGATTATGTCGAGGAAGGTTTGGTTCATCACCGTAACATAACCATCTTTATCCACAATAATATAGGCGGTATTCGGGTTTTCGATCAGCCCTTCGAAAATGGCATTAAACTGACTGTCCGTCTCCTGCAGTTTGCTGACCAGGAATTTGGGAACCGATAGTTCCAGGGTCAGGGTATGCCCTATAGCCCCGATAATCTGGCCATTCCTCATTATCGGCAGACGGCTGACAAACATGTTGTGACCGTTAACCGACCACAGGTCAATCTCCTCAATCTTGCCCGTTTTCAATACCCGTGGCATCTTGGACCCGGGAACCACATCCAGGATCCTTTTCCCGATGATGTCCTCGGCCTTCATATCGAGAATATCAAGATAGGTCTGGTTTACATGGGTTACTTCTTCATTTTGATTGATGACGACGTAACCCATGGTAGGGCTATCAATAATCCGGCTCATCATGGTGTCAAATTTCTCACTCAGCTGTTTCAAAACGGCTTCCGTACGACTTGCGTCCAGGAACACACTGGTGGCGATAGCTCCAACAATTTTTCCCTTGCTAATGATGGGGACCCTGGTAACTATCACCTCCCGACCATTGATGTAACAAACATCCGCCTCATCAATTCGCCCCGTCTCCAGGACCTCCGGAAGCTTTCCGTCAGGGATGACATCGTTTACATACTGGTTAAGGACCTCCTCTTCCGACAAGCCCAGTATTTTCAACAGGGTTTGGCTGATCAGAGTAATCCTGCCATGTTTATCAACACCAACAAAAAACATATAAGGGTTCTCTAAAAGCAGGTCCAGCATCTGCTGCGGGTTGGGGTATTTATAGCCCGACATCCTATCACCTCTCGCCTGTCATGTTCGTTGCGGAAAGACATGCATTATCAAACAGTTTAAATGGCTCGGCGATCTTATTAAGGACCAAATCGTATCGACACATTGCTTCCTATTGTTAAGTATATCATCATTTTTCGACGTTGTTATCATTGTTGGCCTGAAACATCCTCTCATTGCAGGTAAAATTCCTCTTTTTTTGTGGGACAACTCTCCCGTTTTGCGCGTTGCTTGGATTCCTTTAAAAACCCGGGTTTTATCCGCCCTTTGTTTATGCCGGCGTCATAAATTTTCCCGCAATCCTCTCAAAGCGAGAGAATTGATTCCACCTATAGCGCGTCGATAAATGTCGTATCATGGCGTAAAACTGGCTCTGCAAAGATCGTCCCCTGGTGTTGGCATAGTTCTTGCTTATAAACAGGTTAATAAAGTCTTTAGTTATTCGGATCAAGTGATTGCAGCAACTACGTTGAAACAAGGGAGGTAGTTTAGATGGAAATCAAAAAGATTGGCGTTTTAGGAGCGGGTATCATGGGAGCGGGTATTGCCCAGATCTGTGCGGAAGCCGGATATGAGGTAATCCTGGTTGATGTAGCTGAGACGTTTGTCAACAAAGGTTTTCAGGGCATTGTTAAGAACTGGACCAAAGCGGTGGAGAAGGGTAAAAAGACTGCTGATGATCTGGAGAAGTTCAAGGCTCTGATAAAGACCAGCGTAGACAATAAGGATTTTAAAGACTGTGATGTAGTCATTGAGGCTATCATCGAGAACATCGATGTCAAGAAAAAGGTATTCAAAGAGCTGGGAGAAATTTGCAAGGATTCTGCCATCCTGGCCAGCAATACATCAGCTCTCAGTATTACGGAGATAGCCGTTGCCAGCGGTCGGCCTGAGTCGGTAGTTGGCATGCACTTCTTTAACCCGGTACCAGCCATGAAGCTGGTTGAAGTAATACCAGGGGCGGTGACCAGTGAGGCGGCCGTGGCAACCGTAACCGAGTTAAGCGTAAAAATCGGCAAAGAACCGGTTAGAGCTCAAGAAACACCGGGCTTTATCGTTAACCGCCTCCTGGTGCCCTACATCAATGAAGCAGCTATGCTGCATCAGGAAGGGATCCCGGTAGAGGAGATCGACAAGGCTATGAAACTGGGAGCCAATATGCCGATGGGTCCTCTGGCCCTGGCGGACCTGGTGGGCCTGGATACCCTGCTCATGATCTGCGATTACTACTGGAGAGAGTTCGGTGACTCCAAATACCGCGCATCGCTGGCCATGAGAAACAAGGTTCGCGCCGGGCACCTGGGAAGAAAAACCGGAAAAGGCTTCTACGATTACACCAAGAAATAACCACCTGATGAGTGGCAAAGAGGTGTTACCACGAGAATAAATTGTCCCCATTTTCTATATAGCCAGGAGCGGGGTTCGCTCCGCTCCCCCCCCTTTTTTGAAATTAACTGAAAGGAAGTGACAGCGTGAACTATAGCGAGGAGTACAAAAGAAAACTGATAACCGCCGATCAGGCCGCCAGCCTGGTTAAATCCGGTGATTGGGTTCAGATGGGGGAGTTTGTCCAACACCCGTGGGATTGTGACGCGGCTCTGGCCAGGCGCAAAAATGAACTTAAGGATGTCAAGATCCGGTTGACAACCCTGCCGACAATTCCCGAGGTATGCAAGGTTGACCCGGAAAGGGAGCATTTCATCGTCAACGACTGGCACTTCTCCGGCGTTTCCCGAAAGCTAATGGACAAGAACCTTTGCAACTATATTCCGTTCACCTATCATGAAGCCGGGGTACTTTATAGTGACTACCTGGATGTTGATGTCAGCTTCCAGCCGGTAGCTCCCATGGATAAGAACGGTTATTTTAACTTCAGTACCTCCAACTCCATGGCGTCGTATTCAACCAAAAAAACCAAGATACTGGTGGTAGAGGTTAACGAATCAGTACCGGTTTGTCTGGGCGGAAGCGGCGAGGCAATTCACATATCGAATGTGGACTATATAGTTGAGAGTTCGACCAATCCAAAACTGGCTAACCTGCCTTCACAGGCTCCCACCGAGGTTGATAAAAAGATAGCCGAGTATGTGATGAAGGAAATGTCTGACGGAGCATGTCTCCAGTTGGGTATCGGCGCCATGCCCAACACCGTCGGTTCATTGATTGTGGACTCGGACCTGAAGGACCTGGGAGTTCATACCGAGATGCTGGTCGACTCTTTTGTTGACATGTACGAAGCCGGCAAAATCACGGGTCTAAGGAAGAACATTGATGTCGGGAAAATGGTTTATACCTTCGCTATGGGGACCGATAAACTATACAATTTCCTGGATCACAATCCGGCCTGTGCCAGCTATCCGGTTGACTACTGCAATGATCCCTACATCATCAGTAAAAACGATAATGTTGTCGCCATAAACAATGCGCTGGAAGTCGATTTATACGGTCAGGTGGCTTCTGAAGCTTCAGCTGGTCGCCAGATCTCAGGAACTGGTGGACAGCTTGATTATATTATTGGCGCCTTCCGGTCCAAAGGCGGAAAACCCATAATAGCTTTAAGTTCAACCGTTACCAAGCCCGATGGCACCATGGTCTCAAGGCTCACCCCGGCACTGAGCCCGGGAACCATAGTTACCGTGCCCAGATCGATTGCCGCCTATATCATCACCGAATACGGCTCATTTAATCTCAAGGGTAAGACTACCTGGGAGCGGGCCGAGGGGTTAATCAATCTGGCACATCCCGACTTCCGTGATGAATTGATCAAGGAAGCCGATCGGATGAAGATCTGGTTAAGAACCAACAAAATAGCATAGTCAACCCTTGTAGCAATCGTAACAGTAGTCGTATTAAGAGAAAGGGGAGAGATTGATGAACGAAGTGGTAATAGTCAGTGCTTGTCGAACCGCAATTGGGAAATTCCAGGGTGGACTCAAGGATGTTCCCGCCGTACAGATGGCAATCACCGTTGGTAAGGAGGCAATCAAGCGGGCCGGGGTCGCCCCGGAAACGATTGACGGGATTGTGATGGGTCAGGTTTACCCGCATATGTCGGGTTCACTGCCCGCCCGTCAGGTAGGTCTGGCCTGCGGTCTTCCTTTTGAAAGCAACGCCTGCTCAGTTAACCAGAACTGCGCCTCCGGAATGAGGGCCCTCGAAATCGCTTGCGACCAGGTTGCGCTCGGTAAAGCTGAAACCTACCTGGTAGTTGGGGTGGAAAACATGACCCGGGTCCCCTATATGCTGGACAAAGCCCGCTCCGGTTACCGGATGAATGATGGCGTCCTGTATGATGCGATGTTCCATGATGCCCTGGTTGATTCCCTGGTCCCCGGTCATATGGGTCTAACCGCTGAAAACGTAGCGGAGATGTATAACATCACCCGTGAACAGTGTGATGAATTGGCGGTAATGAGTCACAGCCGGGCTATCGCAGCTACCGATAACGGAGTCTTCAAGCAGGAGATTGTTCCCCTGGAGATCCCGAACAAGAAAAAGGGACCCACAATCTTTGATGCCGATGAACATCCGATTCGCGGCGCCAGCATGGAGAGCGTAGGTAAATTGGGCACAGCCTTTAAAAAGGGCGGCGTGATTACTGCAGCCAATGCTTCCGGCATCAACGACGGAGCTTCGGCAGTCGTGGTAATGTCGAAGAAGAAGGCTCTGGAACTTGGTATTAAACCGCTGCTCAAGATGATCACCATCACTGCCTGCGGAGTTGATCCCAAGATCATGGGTATCGGTCCTGCCGAAGCCATCCCCAAAGCTTTGAAGCTGGCCAACATGAAATTCGACGATATCGAGTACTGGGAAATCAATGAAGCCTTTGCCCCGCAGTTCCTGGGCTGTGGCATCAGATTGAAGGAAAAATACGGCATGAATCTGGATATGAACAAGTGCAATCATAACGGTTCCGGAATCGCCCTGGGACACCCGGTCGGCAGTACGGCCCTACGTATTATCGTAACCCTGTACTATGAGATGGAAAGACTGGGGCTGACTCTGGGAGGAGCATCCCTGTGCGTGGGAACTGGACCGGCCATGGCCTCTCTGTGGACCAGAGATATCTAACTTAGAAATACTTGATATGACTAAATAATCAACTATGGGAGGTATTTATCATGAATTTTCGTCTTACCGAAGAACAGGAAATGATCCGGCAGATGGCGGCAGATTTTGCAGCCAATGAGATCGTTCCCTACTGTATTGAATGGGACAAAGCAGATGAGGTCCCGCTGGAGACCATCGCCAAAATGCAGGAACTCGGCCTTATGACCATCGGAGTCCCTGCGGAATATGGCGGCGACGGCCTGGACAACGTGTCCAAGTGCCTGGTCTGTGAAGAAATCTCCAAGGGCGATGCCGGTCTGGGAACCACGATCGCCGCATCCACTCTGCTGGCATCTGACCCGGTTATTGTTGGAGCTAGTGACGAGCAGAAAAAGTGGTGGTACGGTCGTCAGCTGGAGGGCGCTGTCTGCGCATTCTGTCTGACCGAGCCGGGAGCAGGTTCCGACGCTCTGGGATTGGCCACCAAGTGTGTCAAGGATGGAAATGACTATATCCTGAACGGCACCAAACAGTTTATCACCAACGGTGGTATCGCCAAGCAATTCACGGTCTTTGCCACCCTGGATAAGAAGCTCGGCAACAAAGGTATATGCTGCTTTATGGTAGACCGGGACACACCCGGGGTTATCATTGGCAACAAGGAAGACAAGCTGGGAATCAGAAGCTCCAGCACCACCCAGGTCATATTTGAAGACTGCAGGGTACCTGCATCCATGATGATCGGTGCTGAGGGTAAGGGCCTCCCAATATTAATGGAGACTCTGGACCTGTCCCGTACTGCCATTGCCGCACTGGCTACCGGTATTGCTACCGGTTGTGTGGAAGCAGCACTGAATTATGCCAATGAGAGACA
>DCTH01000176.1 GCA_002329495.1 Syntrophothermus sp. UBA1445
GTGGATGGAGGAAACCGACGAGCAGTGGGAGGAGACAATAACCGAAGGCCGGCACTCTGTTTATCCGGTCTGCAATGACAATATTGACAATGTCATCGGCATTATCCATGTCAAGGATTATTTCCGGCTCAAAGACAAAAGTCGGAAGAATGTGCTGAAGAATGCTTTGCGCCAGCCCTATTTTGTCCCCGAAACGGTACGGACAGACGTGCTTTTCCACAATATGAAGCGGAGTCGCAACCATTTTGCGGTGGTACTGGACGAGTATGGCGGGATGAGCGGCATTATTACCATGAAGGATCTGCTGGAACAACTGGTTGGGGATCTGGAGAATGACGAATCAGTCCCCCGTGAAGAACCCATGATTGAACGCATCGATTCCCAGACCTGGAAGATCAAAGGAACCGCGCCCCTGGCAATGGTGGCCGAGCAGCTTAAGGTAACTTTGCCGGAGGATGATTATGACACATTTGGCGGCATGGTCTTCGGCCTGCTGGGAGCGGTGCCCGATGATGGAGCAACTCCTGAACTGGAAGAATTCGGCCTGGTTATCAAGGTTACCGAAATCAAGGGGCACCGCTTGGAGACTGCCGNNTCTGTCTGCATCAGAAAAACGACAAGCGGGAAGTTACCCGGCGCAGTAAGTAGCCCACCGATTTCACCCCGAAATATTTGTTCATAAGGGACACGCCTCAGATTATTATGGTAGTAGAAGGTATCGCATCAATTTTGGAGTAAGTAATTAGAGGATCCTTCGCAGTTCTGGAGGCGAGTCCTTGAATAAGATTTTTACAGGTCTGCCGTTGACCGGTAAGACCTCTCAGCTGATTAATGAATATAAGAATCTGGCCAAAGCTGGTATACCCACGGACAGTATTCTGGTTTTGGTCCGTGACTCCAGCCAGGTGAGCCGCTGGAGGCGGGCCCTCGATCTGCCGGTAGCCGGCAGGTTGAATGTCTATACCTATTGGGGATTCATCGAGGCGGAGATCACCAGGTACTGGAACTGGGTCGAGAAGGGTATCTACCATACAACAGGTTCCGCCCGTCCCACCTTCATCAATGCCGAGGTGGCCCATTACCTCATATCCACCCTGATATCCCGCTTGCGTCTTCACGGCATGTTTGACAGCGTGGTGGCCACCCCTTTTCAGATTGGGATCCAGGTTCTTAACAACCTCAACCACGCGGTGACCTCGGGACTGGGCGTCGAGGAGTCCTTCCGCCGATTGCAGATTTTCTATGATTCCGAGCAGGATCGGGGTGCGGCCTTTGCCGATTCGGTAACGGTGGCCAGGCAGTACCGGCAGATACTGAAGGAATCACGGTGTATCGATTATAGTCTGGCAGTAGAACTCTATAACACCATGCTGCTGCCTTACCCCAGGTACCAGGCAATGCTGGAGAAGAAGTTCACAGCCCTGCTGGTTGACAATCTGGAAGAGAGTCTGCCGGTTCAGGTGGACCTTATCAGCCATCTCCTGCCGCATCTAAAGCATGCTTACATGTCCTTTGACCCCACCGGAGGTCATACCCGCTACTTTGGTGCTGACCCCGATTATGCCTGGGATCGGCTACAGGGAAAATTGGAGATTCATGAACTTGAAACTGGTCCGGAGTGTCCCGCCGAGATCATAGAGTTGGCAATGGCCGTGAAGGAGAATATCCGGCAGGGAATCGTTGTCAAGCAGGCGGTGGTCGAAAACCTGCAGGTGAAGGTCATAGCTCAGGATTTTCGGAGTGAATCGATCCTGGCATTGTCGGAAAAGGTGGCGGAACTGGTCAGTTCCGGCTGTCCCCCGGGAGAGATTATCATCGTCGCCCCCGGTATCGACCGGGTGCTGGACATCACCCTGACATCCCAGTTGAGGGAAAAGGGGATTCCCCTGGAGAGCCTGAACCGCAAACAGTACCTGGCCGATGAGGAGTTTGCTCAGGTGATGGTCACCCTGGCCGCGATTATCGGTGGTGAGGGCCCCCTTCAGGTCAATCAGAGCGAGCTTGCCCGTACCCTGGGTCTGCTCCTCGGTCTGGACGCGGTGCGCAGCCAGCTGCTGGCCCGGTACTGCTTAAAGAACGGGGTGACCAAAACCCTACCTCCGGAGATAATCAGCCGCATCGGCTTTGCCACCCAGAGCCGTTATCAGGAACTGGTGCAGTGGATAGAGGCTAAACGCGAACAGGGTCTGGATGAGGGCATTCTGTTTCAGCAGCTGTTTGCGGAGATGACTGCCCCGCTGATTCACCGTTACGAGGACATAATCACCTCACGACAGATCATCAATTCCGCCCTTCGATATAATAAGGCCTATGGCCAGGTGACCGGCCTGGCTGAGAGACCCTTTCTGGAGGGATTTATGGATATGATTCATCAGGGGACGGTGGCCGCCGATGTGATAAGGATGCGGGAAATCGACCCCGATGCGGTGGTACTGGCCACCCCGGGGGCGTTTTTTAAGTCCAATCGGGCGTTTGCCCACCAGTTCTGGCTGGACTGTTCCAGTGAGTACTGGTTTCCCCGGAGTCTGAGAGAGCTAAATAACCCTCATCTCCTGTCCCCCAGCTGGCAGGGGGAATGGAAGAGCGAGATCGATACCCGCCAGCGATTAGAGGATGCCGCCCGCATGGCCGCGGGCTTGATATATCGGGCACGGGCCAGCATCACCCTCCTGGTCAGTGAGTACAACAGCCTGGGACTGGAACAGGAGGGTCATCTCCATGAACTGGTAATGGAAAGCGTGGTGACACCATGATAGTGCTGCGTCCCGGCCAGATCGAGGTCGCCCGGTACCGCAGCGGGACCCTCGCGGTACCAGCGGTGCCGGGTGCCGGCAAGACCACGGTACTGACTCACCTGGCGGTGAACCTGATCGCCGACGGGCTGCCCCCCGGCCAGAAGATACTGGTGGTTACCGTCATGAACTCCGCGGTATCAAACTTCAAGAGCCGGATTCGGTCGCTGCTGGAGGAGAGGAGTTTACCCACCAACCGGTATGAGGTAAAGACTCTCCACTCGCTGGGCCTGCTGATCCTAAAGGAACGCCCGGAAAAGGTTATGGTCAACAGCGCCTTCGATATCCTGACCGGGGAGGAGAGGGACCGGTTGGTACATGGCCTGACTGACCGGTGGATGGCGCAGAACCGGGAGCGGTGGCTCAGTTTNNTATTCCCGGTGGACTTCGGCGGTAAGGGATATGGTGAACACGACCATAACCCAGGTCAAACTGCGGGGATACTCCCGCGGGGAGTGGGAGTCACTCCAGGGCCGGATTATGAATTTTGAAAAGGACAGTTTCCTGAAATGGGTCCTGGAGATAATGGGGGACTACCAGCAGGCCCTCCACAACCTGGGGCGAGTGGATTTTGATGACCTGATTGTCCTGGCTTACCGTTTGCTGCGGGAGGATGACGAGCTGCGGGAGAGGATGCAGAACCGCTGGGCCTACGTGTTCGAAGATGAAGCCCAGGATTCCACACCCCTGCAGGAGAAGATACTGAAGCTCCTAAGCGAGAGGTCAGGCAATCTCATCAGGGTAGGGGACTGCAACCAGGGTATTATGGGTTTTTCCGGTACTGATTCTTACCTGTTTGCCCGGTTCTGCGCGGAGGAGACCAAACAGCCGATCTACGTGGCCAGTCGCAGCACAGCCGATATCATGGATTTTGCCAACCATTATGTTAACTGGGTACGGGAATCGTACCCCCTGACCGCATGCCGGGGGGCCCTGGAAGCCCAGATGATCTATGGTGCTCCCAAGGATGATCCCTTTCCCAACCCGCGCACCGACACCTATGGGATATCTCTGCGGGAGGTAGAGGGTGACATCCAGGAGGAACTCCAGGTTGTGGCCGGCGAGGCCGCATTGGCAGTGCAGTCGATGCCGAACAAGACGACGGCCATCCTGGTGAGGGAGAATCGTTATGTCGAGGATCTGGGGAACTATCTCACAGCGCTGGGGGTGGAGTGGGAGGATGTGGCATCGGGTCCGGCCATTAACCAGCACAGTCTGGAAGATATCAAGGCCATCCTGGCCTTATTGGCGGAGCCGTATGAGAATCAACGGCTGTGGGAAGTAACCGCCCGCCTGCTTGATGACCTGGACCCGGAAGAACTGGAACTGATTAAGGAGTTCATCGCGCAGAATCCGCCGGAGGAAATCCTTTTTCCCGTGGGAGGCTCGCTGGAACTCAGTATGATACCGGACGACCTGATCGCTGCCGGTATCTGGCCCCGGGTGGAGGCAGCGTTCAGCAATATTAAACGCTGGCTGGGGTACTCCTACCTGCGGCCCGATGAGCTGGTACTGCTGCTGGCCGGGGAACTAAGCCTGGAGAGTGAGCAGATCGAGCTGGTCAACACCTTCGCCGGACAGCTCTCCCGCTTGCTCCTGGACTACCCAGGATCGGACCTTCTGACGATACTCCAGGAGACCCAGGGCCTGGAACGGACCATGAAGTACGTGATCCGGAATATAAAGGACCGGCAGGGTTACACCCCACGGCCCGGGGTGATTTCCCTGAGCACCATGCACCGGGCCAAAGGCCTGGAGTGGGATAACGTCTATNNGGGGCTGTCAATCGACCAGTTTCCCGAGGCTCTAGAGCACAGGTCAGCAGGTGAGGTGTGGTCGGTGAAGCCGGAGTATCGAAATCCGGCGGCTCTGGCCCGGGCGCAGATCGATTTCTTTGCCAATAACACCAAAAGCAGCCCGAGGCGGGTGGCTGATCAGGCCAAATTCAGCGAGATCTCAGAGAATCTCAGGCTGGTCTACGTGGCCATTACCCGGGCCAAAGAGAGACTGACCCTGAGCACCCATACTCAAACCTCTTATGGAAAGAAGACTGCTCCCAGCAGTATTTTTACGGCCATGAAGGAGTATGCAGGAGAGAAGAATGGCGAACAGCATTGATAAACTGTATTTCAGCCAATTAGCATTGTCCACCTATATGACCTGTCAGTTGAAGTTTCGGCGGCGATATCTGGAGGAACTCTACTGGCCGCGGCCGGCCACACCGGCACTTGAACTGGGGAACGATTTTCACGCCGCAGCCGAACGGTACTTCTTGACCGGGGAGAAGGAAGAGTATCCGCCGCCCCTGGGGAAGATGCTGGAGAACCTCTATACCTTCCGCCCCCTGGAACCGGGAGCGGTGTTTCTTCCCGAACAGCAGCTGCGGCTCAGCTCTGACATCAAGCTGGTGGCCAAATACGACCTGATCGTACTGGCGGACCGGGTCTACATATATGACTGGAAGACCGACCGAAAAAAGATCCGCAAGACCTATTTCCAGAGCTCCATGCAGACCAGGGTGTACCGTTATTTGCTGGTGGCCGGTGGGAGCGGTTACTGGGGAGGGCGGATTATCAAGCCCCGGGATGTGGTGATGTGCTACTGGAACCCGAACTACCCCTATGAGCCCCTGTACCTGGAGTACACTGACCGGCGTTTTAAACAGGATGCCGCAGCGATAAACAGCCTGATCAGCGAGATAAGAAACCGGCCCTGGGAGGAATTCCTGACTGCCGGCGATAACCGGGCCTGCCTGGTATGCGAGTATTCACCGCTGTGTCATGGTAAGCCCGGGATCGAGGATGATGATTTTGAAACCGATCTCTCCCTCTCGTGGGATGAGATCGAAGAAATACCATACTGAGGGAGCCGCCATGCGGTACAGAATAATTGACAATGGCCCCATACCAGGGGAGATAACCGACCGTCTGGGAGATCAGATACTGTCCACCGTCCTCTGGAACCGGGGTTATCGCACCCTGGACGAGATTGAGGTTTTGCTGAATACTGACCGGTACTCTCCCTGTACACCTGATGAACTTCCGGGCATGCGTAATGCGGTGGACATAATAGCAGAGGCGATTAACGAGAACCAACGCATTGCGGTGTACGGGGATTATGATGTTGACGGCATTACCGCTACCGTAATTCTGGTGCGTACCCTCAAAGCTGCCGGGGCCCAGGTGGTCTACCACGTCCCTAACCGGTTTATCGAAGGCTACGGCATGAGTACCGGGGTGGTAAAAGAACTGGCTGAACACGAGGTCCGTCTGATCATTACCTGCGATTGCGGTATCAGCAACCACCAGGAAGTACAGACGGCCAAGGACCTGGGCATGATCGTGGTGGTGACTGACCATCACAACATCCCGGAGGNNCCCGCCGATGTGATCGTCAACCCCAAATATCTAAAAAAAGAACACCCCTGTTACAGCATACCCGGGGTGGGGGTGGCATATCTCCTTTCTCTGGCCCTGCAACAACGGATGGGGTTCAAACTGGATTTTGAGCCCCTGCAGTTGGTGGCCCTGGGGGTGGTAGCGGATGTAGTTCCCTTAAGTCACGAAAACCGATACTGGTTAGGCCAGGGGTTGAAGGCCCTGAACTCCGGCGAGGTTCTGCCGGGNNGGTGGCAAAGGCGGAGCATATCGATGAAGAGGTGATTGGTTTTCAGCTGGGGCCGCGGCTCAACGCCGCGGGCCGGATCAACAGTGCTGATATCTGCGTCCGCCTCCTGCTGACCGGGGATCAGGTAGAAGCTGATGCTCTGGCCCTTGAGATTGATGCCATGAATGAGGAGCGCAAGCTCCTGGTAAACCAGGTCCTGGAGGACTTCGAAGGTATAAAACCGGAAGGGTGCATTGTGGAGTACAGTCCTTTCTGGCACCAGGGGGTGATTGGGATCGCCGCTGGCCGGCTGTGCGAACTACACCGGGTCCCGGTGGTCCTGATGACCCTCAAGGGGGATGGCGTCACGGTGAGCGGCTCGGCGCGCTCCACCGATCAGGTCAACATCTTTGAGGCTCTGACCAGGGTCAAGGAACACCTTACGCAGTTCGGCGGTCACGCTCAGGCGGCTGGCCTGAGTTGCGAATTGTTCCGGTGTGAAGCCCTGGCGACGGCCTTGCGCCGGGAACTGTCAACCGGCATTAATAAAGGTGACGGTGATATCCTGGTCGACCTGGAACTTCCTCTGGATCGAATCGGGATGGAGGTCTACGAAAAGTTGCGTCAGCTCGCACCATTCGGCGAAGGTTTTTCGCGACCGGTCTTCTGTTCGTCCGGGATTAATATCGCCGACTGCCAGCTGACCGGCGATGGGAAACACACCAGGTTAAACATTAAAAACGGTAACCGTTTAATACCGGCCATCTGGTGGAACCATGACTCCTTGCCGGGACCATTGCAGGATGCAGACCTTATCTACACCATCGGGGTCAACCGCTACCGGGGGAATGCTACCGTCCAACTGGAAGTAGTCGGGTTGTTGGCGAGAGCTGCCAGATTAGAACGTGAATTCTTAATCGAGGACTTGCGCTACCTGCCGGGGACCACCCCACCGGTAACAGTGGGGAAGGGGGTTGGTGTTTTTGTAGAAGGGAGAAGACCTGAACACGGTTACGAGTTTAACCGGTACGAGGTTAAGCCGAGTGAGACGCTGGCCCTGGCCACAATCCCACCCAGCATGAAGATACTGAAGGATATTATCAAACGAAGTGAATGCACCAGACTGGTTTTGGCCTACGTGAAAGAAACCTCACCCCCACCACTTTTAAATCGTTTGATGGGTGTTATTAAGGGAATGGTAACCCGTGGTGAACGGCTCTCCATACCAGATGTGGCGATAGCCTGTGAGATTACCGAGGCCGGGGTCAGAACCGGAATGCTGCTCCTGGACGCCAGTGGATTCCTGAAGCTCCAGATTAACGGCGCGGACCTGAAGGTCACTCTGTTGCCCGGAAAGAGGATCAGCAAAACCAGTCGGCATTATTCGCAGCTGATGGCCACCGAGCAGGAGAACCGGGCCTTTCGCGCCTGGATGCAGGTGGCGAGTCCGGACGAATTATCAGATATGCTTGGGTAGTAAATTCAGTAATCAACGCCTATTTTTCCACCAGGAAAGCTTCGCTGGTACTGTCAACTACAAACGCAGCAATGTGATCGTGCTGCGTCAATACAATTAATGCCCTATAACTGACCCGAGTAACGAGGGAACAAACAAAGCCCCCGGCTGGCAGAAGCGCCAACCAGGGGCCTGGAGTACGGATGTGTTACTTATTCCTTGATTCCAGCCAGGTACTTGGCCAGATCTTTCTTGGCTCCTATATTGTAGGAACTCATCACCGCAATATCCTCCATGATCGGGGACCCACCGCCGTGAACCCCGGCTATTTGTCCCAAGACGGTGGCCATTTCCGAGGTCAGAAGGTCNNGGTGGAAAGCGCGATAGTGGTTCTCCGGTGAGACTCCTTCCCTCCGGGTGACGTACTTCCTCACGAAATCGCCGATAACCGGATGGTTGTATTCCTTGGAGAGGGGCAGGGTAGCAGGAAGTCCCCCGGCAATGTCGCAGAGGATGTTATATTCATGGTAGATGTTGTGTCCGGCGTGTCTGCGGCCCACATTGGCATAGATGATATTCGGGATCTGGGTTCCTGATGGAGCCTTGCGGGACTTGACAGCCGACGCAATACCAGCGGCGAATACCAGTTCCGCCACACTGACCATTTCCGCCAGTTTTTCTTTTACATGAGGCATCTTTTCAATCCCCAGGTAATCAGCCAGTAAGGCAGTTGCTCCCATCAGGACATCACCCATGCCGGGTTTGCACCCGCAGTAGCTGTGACGGTGGAAGAGAGCGAATAACAGGGCCAGTTCCCCGCCGAAATCAGTTTCTCCATTAATAAAGATCCTTTCATTGGGAACAAAGACATGATCCAGGACCGTAAAGCTTTCAACATCGCCGAATTCAGCGATCGGAGCTTCCATTCCCGGTGCCCGGTCAGCAAAATGGCTTTCTCGGCCGATCAGGTACACACCTTCTGCATCTGCAGGAATAGCAAAGGCTATCGCCCAGTCCTTCTCTTCTTTCTTCAAGGCCCGCGTTGGAATTACTATGATCTCGTCAGCATAGGGAGCCATGGTGTTATGCAGCTTGGCCCCACAGACCACAACCCCATTCGGTCGGCGTTCCACCACGCGTACATACTGGTCCGGGTCCGGCTGTTCTCCCGGTCGCAGCCTCCGGTCACCTTTGGCATCCGTCTGGGCGCATCCGGCCACCAGATCGTTCTCCTGGAAGTACTTGAGGTACTTCAAAAACCGTTCATGATAATTGGTGCCATACTTGATGTCGGCATTCTTGGTGGATATGGAGAGCGCATTCATACTGTCAATCCCCATACACCGCTGAATGCACCCGCCCACCAGGTTGCACAGCTCGCGGGTCATCTCCTGTTTCATCATCAGATCTTCTGGACTCTGGTGAATGTGGGTAAAACGGTTAATTGGCTGGCCGGTGATATGTGAGGTGGTCAGCAGATACNNGGTCATCAACCAGGTCAAAGGTCAGGCGGATGGCGGCACTGGCTTTCACTACCCGGGGATCACTACGACCAATCAATTCTCCATCCAGGTAGATGTTATCTCTCATTTTAAATAGTGACTGCAGATACTGTTCGGACGTTCTCATACGAATATTCCCTCCTCAAAAAAATATTTTTAGTTCATTTCGACAATTGCACCTGTCATTCCTTTGCCGAACAC
>DCTH01000107.1:0-3903 GCA_002329495.1 Syntrophothermus sp. UBA1445
ATTATAGCCATAAGAAACAGAGGGCGTCAACTGGGGTCTCTATTTACTCCTTCTCCAACGCTCCAGCATGTCTCTTACCTTTAAATCCAGGCGGTAAAAGAGGTACCGCTCCCCAATCGCTGTTTCCTTATTATAGTCCTTCATTTCGTCAAGGGCGGTCACCAGTTCTTTGTAAAACTCCTGGGGGGTCATGCGCCAGGCACCCCGGCCAAATGCTACCCATTGCTCAGTCTCATCACCAGTCACCACATAGGTTTCTTGATGTGCTTTCTGGATCATCTTTTCAATCACTTGATCAGCGGTTTTTCCGCTCCTGGTAAAAATAATCTCCAGATCGCCGATCTTCTGCTTGTTNNGACCAGGTGGCCATCAAAAACCAGTTTAACTTCATTTCCGGTGTAGGAGACATAGTTACTGAGCTGTTCAATCAGTTTTTCCCGGGCCAGTTCCATCTTCTCGTCGCTCAGGACTTTCAGTTCCGGCCAGTTATAAATAACATTATAGCCATCAATAATAATTAATCTAGCCATTCGCCTCAGCCGCTGCTCGACGCTGCCTCACTATTTCTGCCAGAACAATAGCCGAGGAGACGGAAGCATTAAGGGAGTTAACCCTTCCCCTCATGGGTATATTTACCATGTAATCACAGTTCTCTCTCACCAAACGCCTGATCCCACTCCCCTCCCCACCTGTTACCAGGGCCACCGGACCCGGAAAAGACAGATCAAAACAGGAATCCGCCGCCTCGCTGTCGGTCCCCACTATCCATATACCTTGTTGCTTAAGCTCTTTTATGGTCCGCACCAAATTGGTTACCATGGCAACCTTGAGGTGTTCACTCGCACCGGCAGAGGCCCGCGTAACCGCCGGTGTTACCGGACAGGCATTATGTTTGGGTATTACTACCCCGTGAGCACCCAGACATTCAGCAGTCCTGATGATGGCACCGAGGTTTTGAGGATCCTCAACCCCGTCCAAAAGCAATAAAAGCGGTTCCTCTCCCCGATCCCCGGCCTCCTCCAGCATATCCTCCACCGAGTAATACCTGTAAGGTTCGGCCTCCGCCACTATCCCCTGATGAAATCGTGAGGACGCCATCCGATCCAGAGCCGCTTTATCATCCCTGACCACCTTTATCCTTTTCTCACCTGCCAGCCGCAGTATGGCCTGTAGGCGATCATCACTCCTATCCCGGGCGATATGGATCACCCTTACTTTCCGGTCGGCTTTCAGGGCCTCCAGAACACTGTTCATCCCCAGTAAAATCTCACTCAAAAATTTATCTTACCTTTCTCTGATATCTTCACAGCGACCGCAGGACTTTTCGCCTTCCCAGCAGATGCCCTCAACTTCACAGGAGGGACCCGCTTTGGAAAAAAGGAGCGGGGCGACCTTCTTCACTTCCGTGAGCATCAGTTCCGCCAGTTCCCGGATCTCCCACTGCGCTCTCTGGCAAAGGCGCTGGGAAAAGAAGTTGTAAAGCGATCTGGTATTAAAGGTCAGAACCATCTTGGTCTCCGTCGCATTAGGGAGTATATACCTGGCGTCTTCCCGTGGTACCATCTGTGATAGCTTTAGGTAACTCTCCTGAATGAGGGTCATCTCTTTTATAAAGAGTTCCCTGGCGGCCGGGTCTTTAGCAATGCTAGGGGGGATTATGTATTTAAATTGGGCTTCGTTCGTATACCGCTGTGACTTTTGAGAATAGGAGGCGATGCGATGCCTCACCAACTGGTGGGAACAAGCCCGGCTTATCCCCTCCACCGCAAACGTAAAACTGGCATGCTCAGTCGGGGACAGGTGTCCAACCTCAGTCAGCATGGTGACCATTCTCTGAACCTCTGCCGGAGTCAGAGCATCCCTTAAGTTGTCTACCCCCCGGTCCGAGTAACACATGCGGGCGGCCAGGGCCACCGTCTTCTCCGGATCAGGGGTATGGGCAATTAACTGTACCTTCATGCCATTTATACCTCTTCAAAATTGATAAGTGTCGATTAATATTTGCGCCGTAAAGCACTGGCTTTACGGCGTAGTAAGTGTCAATCTCATTATAAGGTATTTTATAGAACACCAGGCAACTCTTAGTCTGGTTTTCATCCCCGCAAACAGAGAAAAATAATTTCATGCGCGAACCCTATGCATAGTCGATCATTCCCAGAATCTCCTGGAGACGTTTCTCATCACCTTTGAGGTACAGGTAGCCGAAGAGTGCCTCCAATCCGGTACTCCAGCGATAATCAGCAGTATCAGCATGCCGGGGTACGGAGTGACTCTTGGCATTCCTTCCCCTCTTTACCACTGCCAGTTCTTCTTCGGTGAGACAGCTCTTAATGTCTCGTAATATCTGGGCTTGTTTTTCCGCCTTTACCAGGTTAACAACCTCCTGGTGTATTTCCCCTATCTTCCGGGGTCGGTCAACAGTCTTGCGGCTACGGATAGCCAGCTCAAATACTGCGTCACCCACATAAGCCATTACCAGAGGTGACATCTGATTCAGCTCAGCGACGGAAAGCCCTGGCGATGTCAGCACTTATCTTAATAACCTCCACCTGGAACCCTCCCGGGTATCCTCAAAAACTATATTTGATTTGGCCAGGGTGTCACGTAACTGGTCAGCCCGGGCAAAGTTCCGGTCTGAGCGCAGCGACTGGCGCAGCTGAAGTACATCTGCCATAAGGGCCTCTAAATCCGGTGTGGATTCGGACTTGACCCGGCTGCCTCCTTTGCTGTCCTCCAGGACAATTCCCTGACGGTTCAGAAGATCCCGCACCAGATCCCCGGTACGGTAATCCTTCTCCTGACGGGCTTGTTTCCTGAATTCTACCAGACCGAGGACGATTTCATCAACGGTACTTGCGGTATCTGATGAATCACCCTCGGATTCGAGTTCCAGTCCAATGATCGCAGTCATCTCGCCCAGGATCTCGGCTGCATGTTCCAGGGTGGTATGGGATCTATTCTGAACCTCGGCCAAATACTTGTTTATGACCCGGACCATGGCAAAAACATGGCTTAAAGCTAGGGCGGTATTAAAATCGTCGTCCATGGCCATGATGAACTCCGCTCTTAATGTTTCCAGTTCCCGGGACAGTTCCCGATCATCTGCGGTCACTTCCTGCGAAACCGGTTCACGCAAGGCTTCCTGCAGCAGATGCCAGGAGTTCCTGATGCGTTCCAGTGCCCGGCTGGCCTCCTCCAGCTTGGTATCATCGAAGTCCAGGGGATTGCGGTAATGCGTTGACAGGAGGTATAACCGCACCACATTGCCGGGGTACTTTTCGAGAATGTCACGTACAATAAAGAAGTTTCCCAGTGACTTGGACATCTTTTCTTTATTAACCGTTATAAAACCATTGTGCATCCAATAACGTACAAAAGGTTGTCCACTGTAAGCCTCTGACTGGGCGATTTCATTCTCGTGATGAGGGAAAACCAGATCGGCCCCTCCACCGTGAATATCGAGGGTCTGGCCCAGGTACTTGGTTGACATTACCGAACACTCAATGTGCCACCCCGGCCTTCCCCTGCCCCAGGGACTCTCCCACGAAGGTTCGCCCGGCTTGGCACTCTTCCAAAGGGCAAAATCATATGGTTCCTCTTTTCTGGTATCCACCTCCACCCGGGCTCCCGACAGGATGTCCTCCAGGCTGCGACCGGNNCGGAAAGCTTGCCGTAGTCTTTAAATGAGCTGACCGCAAAAAAGACATCTCCATCTCTGACATACGCATGGCCTTTATCAACCAGGGAGGCGATAACCTCAATGATATCGGGAATATGCTGGCTGACCCTCGGGTGCAGGTCAGCCTCTTTAACATGCAAGGCCCGGGCATCCTTGAAGTATTCGGAGATATAACGCTCGGCCAGTTCATGAGCCTCCATGCCTTCCTCACGGGCCCGGTTAAT
>DCTH01000107.1:3916-14599 GCA_002329495.1 Syntrophothermus sp. UBA1445
ACCACCAGTGGGCGGGCATTGCCCAGGTGTATAAAGTTGTAGGTGGTCGGCCCGCATACATACATGTTAATCCTGGGTGGATCTATACTGAGCAATTCTTCCTTTTGCCTGGTTTGCGTATTGTAGACTCTTATCATACTTTTCCTCCTTCTCCAGGTGATAAAGGCGATGTTCCAGCAGTGTTATCCGGTCCTGCAAAGCCTGCATGGCCTCAGCTATCGGGTCAGGCAGGAGATGGTGATTAAGATCCACCTCGGAAATCCGGTTACCGCCTTGAACTACCACCCTTCCCGGCACCCCAACCACCGTGCAGTCATTGGGAACGTTTTTGAGTACCACTGATCCCGCCCCGATCTTAACGTTGTCACCTATGGTTATCGAACCCAGGACCTTGGCTCCGGTGCTGACCACTACGTTGTTCCCTAACGTCGGGTGTCGTTTTCCTTTTTCTTTGCCGGTTCCGCCCAGGGTTACCCCCTGATACAGGGTAACATTGTCCCCGATTATGGTGGTCTCTCCTATTACCACCCCGGCCCCATGGTCAATGAAAAAGCCCTTCCCAATCTGGGCCCCGGGATGAATCTCTATCTGGGTCAGGGTCCGGTTTATCTGCGATATGATTCGGGCCAGGACCGGCCAGCCCCGCTTATACAGCCAATGGGCCAACCGGTGCCACAGCAGAGCATGAAAGCCAGGGTAACACAACAGGACCTCCAACCGGCTGCGGGCGGCCGGGTCACGTTCCAGCACTACATCCAGATCATGCTTTATGGTCTTGAAAATTCCCATTTTCTATCCCCCTCCATAATATTGTTTACCCGTTTCTGACCGGAATTACGAATATAAAAAGCCCTTCGTCTGTGCAGAGACGAAAGGCTTCACCTTTTCGCGGTCCCACTCTGCTTGAGCTGGGGCTCCACTTGACAGTTGATAACGGAACAACCCGCAAAACGTAAGCTCCCAGGCGCACTTCGTATACCGCTCAATCCAAAATGGCTCTCAGCCCAGTGACCATTTCTCTCTGATGGGGAGACGGTACCTACTCTTCCTGTTCATAGCTCTTATAATTTTATGTTTGGGTTAGGATCATTATATGCAGGCAAATGCCGGGTGTCAATGTTTCATTAGTATTCCGCGGAATACTTTTAGGTATCTTATTGGCCGGTCTTAAATCAGTGCAGATATCCTTCGTCTTATCTCCGGGATCCCCATCACCACAAAGAGGTACGGCAGTTCCGGGCCATGTGGATTGCCGGTCAGGGAGAGTCTGATGGGCATATAAACCCGTTTGGCCGGCAGCTGCAGGGCTTTCGGCAGGCCTTTCATAAAGATGCGGGCCTGATCCAGGTCGAACCTTTCCGGTAGACGTTCAGTAAAGAGCCGCAGCATTTCCCTGACCTCCGGTTGTTCCAGCTGACTGATGGTATCTGCGTCATATCGAGGATCAGCAAAGAACGGTTCAATCTCCCTGACCACATCACCCAGACAGACCAGCCGGTCCCGGATTGCCTCGATGAGGACCTCATATACCGCCTCATCCAGGTGCTCTACTCTTGGCCAAAACGGGGAGGTCTGCAGATAGGGCTTAAGCATCTCTCCCAGATGCTTGAGCGGCTTCCTTTTGATGTACTGAGCATTCAGCCAGTTCAACTTCTCCAGATCAAATACCGCCGGGTTCTTGGCCACCCGCTGCAGGCTGAACTGCTTTATGATCTCGTCCTGATCCAGAATCTCCTGTTCTCCTTCAGGCGACCAGCCTAACAGGGCCAGGAAGTTGAACACTGCTTCCGGCAGGTAACCTGCCTGCCGGTACTGCATAACCGAGGTGGCCCCATGCCGCTTGCTCATCTTCTGCCGGTCACTACCCAGGATCAGTGAAATATGAGCAAACTCTGGAGTCTTAAACCCCAAGGCCCGGTAGATCAGCAGTTGCCGGGGAGTATTTGACAGGTGCTCCTCGGCCCGGATCACATGGGTGATTTTCATATCATGGTCATCTATCACTACGGCAAAGTTGTAGGTGGGAATACCATCCGATTTTACGATTATGAAATCCCCGATCTCCGAGCTGTCAAACGATACTGCACCCCGCACCAGATCGTTGACCACCAGGTTGTCACCGGCGGGAACCCGAAAACGGACCGTAGGAAGTAGACCCTGGCTCAGCTTTTCCTCCCGTTCCTCCGGGGTAAGGTGGCGGCATTTCCCGGAGTAGGCCACAATCTGACCCTTATACAGCATGACCTGGCGTTCCTCGGCCAACTCCTCTTCGGTGCAGAAACAATGATAGGCATGGCCGCTTCTCAAAAGCTGATCAACATAGCGGTGGTATGTATCCAGCCGCTCCGTTTGACGGTACGGCCCGTTGCTGCCTCCCACGTCTATGCCCTCGTCCCAGCTTATTCCCAGCCAGGAAAGAGACTCGACGATCTCCCGTTCGCTCTCCAGGGACGATCTCTCCAGATCCGTGTCCTCGATCCTCAAGACCAGAGTCCCTTGCTGGTTCCGGGCAAAAAGATAGTTGAACAAAGCTGAACGGGCACCGCCAATATGTAACGGTCCGGTGGGACTGGGTGCAAATCTAACCTTTACTTTATTCATTCCTGAATTGATCGACACTTAAGCCGATCCTCCCTCCTCCCGACTTTTTTAAAAAGTATCCTCCGTTGCCGGAAAGGGCTGCACCCCCGGCGGAGTCAAAAAAATCACCCCGAGCAGGCCGGCATCGGGGCAATTTATACTCATAAGCATTCTACTGACTAAATGGTGATCCCCCTTAAGCTGGATATGTTATGAAAAAGTCCCGTGTAGCGAACGTTGAGTCCGAATTGAGCAACACCCTGCGAGGGCCGAAAGCAGCCGGGCGACAGGAGGTCGCGAGTCCGCCCATGCGGCATGGATGCCGATTAGACGGGGTACTGCCTGGAGTCCAAGCTATGCAGTTGGGGTTGCCGATAAGGACCCGAAGCGAACGGAATTTTTTACGAACTATCTAGGATTTTTGTGCCTTGGCCCAGGAATCACGCAGTGATACTACCCGGTTAAATACCAGGTTCTCAGGACTGGAGTCCACCGGATCCAGAGCGAAATAACCCTGGCGCAGGAACTGATATCTGGTATCCGGTGTTGCCTCGGTCAGGCTGGGTTCCACCAGACAGGAGCTTAACACCTCCAGTGAATCCGGGTTGAGACTGGCCTTATAGCCCAGTTCACTCTTTTCCTCTCCCGGGTTCTCACTCAGGAACAGGTGATTAAGCAAGCGTACTTCGGCCGGTACCGCGTGTCTGGCCGATACCCAGTGCAGGGTCCCCTTGACCTTGCGGGTTCCAGAAGCCATGCCGCTGCGGGTTTCCGGGTCATAGGTACACCGTAGTTCAATAATCTGACCGGTTTTCTCGTCTTTTATTACCTGTTCACACTTGATGATGTAAGCGTGTTTTAATCGTACCTCTTTACCAGGTGAGAGCCGGAAGAACTTCTTCGGAGGGTCTTCCATAAAATCCTCCTGCTCGATATATATTACCCGGGAGAAGGGGATCTTCCTTACGCCCATCGCCGGGTTTTCCGGATTGTTTTCCGCATCAAGCTCTTCCACCTGATCCTCAGGGTAGTTCTCAATCACTACTTTGAGGGGACGCAGGACGGCCATTACCCGGAGGGCCTTCTCATTCAGGTCCTCCCGGATACAGTGTTCCAAAAGGCCGATGTCAACGGTGGAGTTGCTCTTGGCAACGCCGATTCGCTCGCAAAAGTCGCGGATAGCAGCCGGGGTTACACCTCTGCGGCGCAATCCCGATATGGTGGGCATCCGCGGGTCATCCCACCCGCTGACATAGCCCTGTTCCACCAGTTCTCGCAGAATTCGCTTGCTCATCACCGTATGGGTAAGGTTAAGCCGGGCAAATTCTATCTGCTGAGGACGATCCTTAAGGTTTAGAACCTCCAGGGGCCAGTCATAAAGGGGACGGTGATCCTCAAATTCCAGGGTACAGATAGAATGCGTTATCCCCTCTAAATAATCCGATAACGGATGAGCATAATCATACATTGGGTAAATACACCACTTATCACCGGTGCGGTGGTGGGTCTGCCGCAGGATACGGTACAGGACCGGATCACGCATGTTCAGATTTGGGGATGCCATATCAATTTTGGCCCGGAGCACGCGGGACCCATCCGCAAATTCCCCGGCCCGCATACGCCGGAAAAGATCAAGATTCTCTTCAACAGTCCGGTCCCGGTAAGGGCTGTTTTTGCCGGGCTCGGTCAAGGTGCCCCGGTATTCCCTGATCTGGGTGGCTGATAGGTCACAGACATAGGCATGTCCAAGTTTAATCAGCTCAACTGCAAAATCGTAAAGCTGTTCAAAGTAATCCGAGGCGAAATACATCCGGTCTTCCCAGTCGAAACCAAGCCACCGGACATCCTCTTTTATGGATTCAACAAACTCAATCTCTTCCTTGCTAGGGTTGGTATCATCAAAGCGCAGGTTACAAAGGCCCTGGTACAGGGCAGCGGTACCAAAATTAAGGCAAATTGATTTGGCATGCCCGATGTGAAGGTACCCGTTGGGCTCAGGTGGAAACCGGGTGTGAACCCGACCCTCGTTTTTTCCTGTTTTTAAGTCCTCGTTAATAATAGCCTGAATAAAATTGGTCGATCCGGGATTAATCATCGCCATCTTACTGGTCTCCCCTATAGCTTTTTATGACCGGTTATTACTGATCACATATAATAATCATAACCAACACCGTGCCGATATTCCACGTCGATTCCTGAAACATCATTTTAAAAGTACATTGGCCTGGGCGGCGATTCCTTCTCCTCTGCCAGTGAATCCCAGTCCCTCGGTGGTAGTTGCTTTAACGTTTACCCGGGAAACATCGATCCCCAAAACCTCTGCCAGACGCCCTTTCATCTCCTCCAGGTAGGGTGCCAGCCGCGGTCTTTCGGCAATCACGGTACCGTCTATGTTTATTATCTCCAATCCCTCTTCAGCAACCTTTCTCCCGACCCTCTTAAGGAGTATCATACTGTCAATGTCCTGAAATTCCGGATTGCTGTCAGGAAAGTAGTACCCGATATCACGCAGGCCGGCCGCGCCCAGCAGTGCATCACAGATGGCATGCACCAGTACATCAGCATCGGAATGGCCTAACAGGCCCTTGTCAAACGGTATCCTCACCCCACCGATTACCAGTTTTCGTCCCTCTACCAGACGGTGAACATCATAACCATTGCCAATCCTCATAGTTTGGTCCCCAGCGAGCAGTCCCTGGGCCATGAGCATATCATCGGCGGTGGTAATTTTAAGGTTTCGGTAATCTCCGTCAACCACCCGGACCGCTCCAAAAAACCTCTCGTAGATTACAGCGTCATCGGTTCCCACGAAACCCTGCGCCAGGGCTTCCCGGTAAGCCTCCTTAAGCCGGGAAGCACGAAATACCTGGGGGGTCTGTATCTGGTAATAACGGGAACGGTCCAGGGTGGTTTGTACATTACCGTCAGGCCCCACCTCTTTTAAGGTGTCTTTGCTGGGAACGCCTAGACAGGCGGCTCCAGTGATCCTGGCCATCTCAATCACCCGCAAAACCATCTCCGATGACACCAGTGGCCGTGCACCATCATGCACAGCCACCAGATTTAGGCTATCATCCAGGGCTTTTAAGCCCGCCCAGACTGAGTCCTGCCTCTCCCGTCCTCCTGGTATGATACGCTTTACCTTGCGGTAACCAAAGCGGTCAACAATATCCCGCTCCATCACGGATACTTCCTGGGGATGAGCAACGATTACTATTTCCTCAATATCGGGCAGCTTTTCAAAGACATCAAGAGAGTACTTGATTACCGGCTGACCACTAAGCTTCAGGAACACCTTGTTAACCTTGCTCAGCATGCGTTTACCCTGTCCGGCGGCCGCGAGAACCAAACCGGTATCACCCAAAGAGATTCACCTCTTGCAGTTTCTGCATGGTTTGACTGATGCGGCTTCCCTCTTTGGACTTCTTGGTAAAGATCATGCGGCCAGCGGCGGTTTGAAATACGCTGGTCACCATCACTTCGATCTCCTGTCCAATTTCCTCCTGCCCGTTCTCCACTACAACCATGGTACCATCCTCAAGGTATCCGACACCCTGTCCGTCTTCTTTGCCTTCCTTGATGATATTGACCTTCATGGTCTCACCAGGAAATACGATGACCTTCACTGCGTTGGTCAGTTCATTAACATTCAGAACCTTGATCCCCTGCAATTCAGCCACCTTGTTAAGGTTGTAATCATTGGTGACAATGCTGGCGTCCAAATCCTTGCAAAGCCGCAGAAGTTTCATGTCTACTTCGCGTTCATCCGGAAAATCTCCTTCATATATCCCAATTTTCATCCCCGGATGCTTCTGCATCTTACTGAGGATCTCCAGTCCCCGGCGGCCCTTGCTGCGCCGTATATAATCGGACGAGTCCGCGATATGACGCAGTTCTTCGATGACAAAGGCCGGGACCACCAGTTCACCTTCAAGAAAACCGGAAAGCGCCACATCATAGATGCGGCCGTCGATTATGGCACTCGTATCCAGGACCTTGTCATTCCTGTATAATGCCAGGGAATCCTTGGAGTTGGTCGGCCGGATGAGATTCATAAAATCGTAAGCTTTTTTTCGTCCTATGTTTAGACCTAGAAATCCGCAGACAAAGAAGGATACAAACTTGATGTACTCCCCGGCTATGTCAATTACTACAAATGGGTACCCCAAAATGAACCCTATGGTAATCCCCAGCAGCATCCCCAGCATTCCGCCCAGGAGCACCTCGACTGAAGTCTTTTCCATGGTCGCATTAAAATAGTCCCAGCCCCTGATGCAATAGAGCACAGTAAGCCTGAGAAGGATAAGACTTCCCATGGTCGCCCCCAGGCCTATCAAACAAATTACTCTCCAGTCGCCGCCAAGATATCCCTGGCTCATTACGCCAGCCCAGGTCCCAATAAGAACCGAAATTAAAATGAAGAAGACTAAGGTACGTTTATTCATTGCTTTCACCTCCATCCCCTATTGTTCTAATTTTTTGGCAACATTATGCAGTAGTTCAAAGTTTCCTCCAGAAAAACTGATTAGTCTTCCCTTGGATACCGCCCATTTAACCGTAATATGTATTTTTTTGTCATTGCCGTAAAATTGACATTGGCTTTAAGCCAAAGATATAATTAGTTTGAACCGGGGACGATAATTCTTTGATGGAAAAGGAGGTTTCCTTTTCGTGAAGGACTTGATTTGCGATGAGTTTCAGAATANNACGTCTTGTCCAAACTTGCCGAATCGACGGCCCGGGTTAACCGGGGAGTGTGCAAATCGGTAAATGGCTGCGGTTGTCTTTCCATTGAAGCCAAAAAGGCTGCCATCCCTGAAGAGTGTGAATCCATTGATGAGATGAAACAATACCTGGATGCCCACGTTCGTGGCCAGTTATGTCCCAATTGTGAGGAGGTCATTATGAACGAGCTGGGGAAAAACCTTTTTTACACCGCCGCGCTATGCAACATCCTGGGGCTTAACCTTTATGACGTATTCATCCACGAGTACAAAAAAGCCAGTGCCCTGGGTATTTTCAATCTCACTTAGACCCTGCACAGGTAAAGAGGTCTGCTCCGGGAGCAGACCTCTTTTTATCTTTAGTATAACCGCCCCCCAAGTCCTTTCGGCCGGAGGGTCGGGCTGAAAGTACGCCATGCTATAGAATACCGTTAATCTCTTTGGTATAAGGATTTAGACCATGTACTCGAGGATCAGTTGTTCCTGCATCCTCTTCAATCCATTCTTGATCGACTTGGCTCTGACTTCACCGATCCCTTCAACATCATCCAGTTCTTCTATGGACGCCTGCATTATGCGGGGAAAATCTCCGAAGGTGCCGACCAGGTTTTCTATTATTTGCGCAGGTATGCGCGGGAGCTTTTGCAGGATTCGGTACCCCCGGGGTGCTACCTGCATGTCAAGCACACTGGCCGAGGTGCCGAAGCCCAGAGTTTTGGCAATGGTTATGGCATCAGAGACATCCTCTTCAAAGGATTTCATGATCGCGGAGAAGATGTCCTGCGGCGACTTGTCCGGGAATCTTGAGTAATCCCGTATCATAAGTACTGCCTCCTCTTCCACATTGGAAAGCAGTTCGTCAAGCTGCATTTTGACAAGCCGGCCCTCATTACCCAGCTCGATTATGTAGTTTTCTATCTCCTGTCCGATGTTCAATACCATCATACACCTGAGGAGGGCGCGGCTCACTTCGGATACCATCACCATGTCCTCAAATTCAGTCCCGCCCAGCCTGACGATGTCCTTTTCCAGGACTGCACGATACTTTTCCAGGGTCTGTAACGCCTGATTAGCCTTGACCAGAATGGCCCCGATCTCATGCAGAACATAACTTTGACCGCCTTTAAACAGGGTTACAATGCTCCGGCGCTGGGATATGGCAATTACCAATTCCCCGGTCTGCCGAGCCACCCTTTCTGCGGTACGATGTCTGATCCCGGTTTCAGCGGAAGGCAGAGAAGGATCAGGAACCAACTGAGCATTGGCCACCAGGATGCGGGATGCATCTTTATTGAGGACAATTGCTCCGTCCATTTTGGCCAATTCATACAGATTAGCGGGTGTGAGTTCACAATCCAGACGGAACCCGCCACTTACCAGATCCATAACCTCCGGGGAGTCTCCAACTACCAGCAATGCCCCGGTCCTGGCCTTGAGGATGTTTTCCAGTCCCAGGCGAAACGTAGTTCCTGGTGCTACCAACTGCAGTGCATCCTGAAAACTGCCTTTATATATGGCTTCGTCTTTCAAGTATCCATACCCCCGTTACCATCGATATACCTTAAGGCCTCTCCCAGGGTTTCTACGAAGGAGATGGCAAGACCTGTGCTGCCCGCATCTTCTCTCCCGATCTCCCTGGGTATGAGGGCCCTCGAAAAGCCCAGCTTGACGGCTTCTTTGAGCCGCAGATTAAGATAGGGGACTGACCGGATCTCACCGGATAATCCCAGTTCGCCGATTATTATTCCCCCGGGCAGCATGGGTCGCTCATAATAACTGGAAGCTACGGCCAGGGCAATCCCCAGATCGGTAGCCGGGTCCCTCAGGTTGGCACCTCCGGCGACCTTGATATAGATATCCTTATTCCCTAATGCCAGGCCTCCCCGCTTTTCGAGGACTGCTGCCAAAAGGGCCAGACGGTTTGATTCTATGCCTGACGCCATACGCCGGGGATAACCGATAGAAGCGGTTACCACCAGGGCCTCAACCTCTACCAGTATCGGTCTGGTGCCTTCAAAACTGGCTACCACCGTTAACCCCGGGAGGCTATCCCGGTGCTCCAGGAAAATACGGGAAGGATTATCGATGCCCACCAACCCGGTACCCGACATCTCAAGAATCCCGATCTCATTGGCAGGGCCAAACCTGTTTTTGACGGTTCTCAGAATGCGGTAATAGTTGTTGCTGTCGCCCTCAAAATAGATGACCGTATCAACCATATGTTCCAGCACTTTGGGTCCGGCGAGGGCACCATCCTTGGTTACATGCCCCACCAAGAAAAACGGACGATCAGAGGTCTTCGCCAGTTCCATTATTCTTCCCGCACACTCCCGCAGCTGAGCAATACTGCCCGGTATGGACCCGATCTCGGGAACATGAACCGTCTGAATGGAATCGACAATAACCACGTCCGGGTTAATCTCTTGCAGATAACCAGGAAGAAGGGAGAGGTTCGACTCGTTCAAGACAAAGATATTCGCACCACTGGCTCCCAGCCGGTCAGCTCTCATCCTGACCTGCCTTGGAGATTCCTCTCCCGACAGGTATAAAACCCGCCTGCCCTCTCTCCCCAGTGCATCTGCAGTCTGCAGGAGCAGGGTTGATTTACCGATGCCGGGATCTCCCCCCAGCNNTCCCAGGACCCGGTCCAGTTCATCATTGCCACTGGAAAACCGCGGAACATCCTCGGTAAGCAGCGCGGTTAACTCCCGGGCTTCTCTTGCTGATACCGGCGAGGGTTTCCGGTTTCCCTCGACCACCTCTTCAACCAGGGTGTTCCAGGAGTTACACCCGGGGCACCTACCAATCCACTTGGGCGAATGGTAACCACATTCCGAGCAGAAATACAGGGTTTTCGTTTTCGCCATGCCCACACCTCGTGAGTCTTACCCCACAAACCGATCCGTATCCATCAATTACTATTCATTCTAGAATTTTATTGTAATAAGTGCAAAAAGAAAAGGGCGTTTTAGCCCTTTTCTTTACCGCGCACTATAACTTGATCATCCTCGATATCGACCACCACTTTATCTCCGGTCCTGACATTCCCTTTCAGAATCTCTTCCGAAACCTTATCCTCAATCAGTCTCTGGATTGACCGCTTAAGTGGTCGGGCACCGAACACCGGATCATAGCCTTCCTTGATGATTTGCTTCCTGGCATACTCGGTCAGCTCCAACTCCAGTCCCTGCTCTTTTATCCTTTCCTTGACCNNGACCAGGAGTTCAACGATCTGCCCCAGTTCATCCTCGGTCAGGCTGTGGAATACGATTATTTCATCCAGGCGGTTAAGGAATTCCGGTCTGAAAACCGACTTCATGCGCTCCATGATCCGGTCTTTCATCTTCTCATAATCAATCGCCTTTTCCTCGCCGTGCTG
>DCTH01000107.1:14647-15321 GCA_002329495.1 Syntrophothermus sp. UBA1445
GGGATGAGCTTTTTCAATCTCATCCAGCAGGATTACCGAATACGGTTTTCTCCTCACTTTCTCGGTCAGTTGCCCACCTTCGTCATAACCTACATATCCGGGAGGAGCCCCGATCATCCGGGCCACCGCATGCTTTTCCATGTACTCGGACATATCCAGCCTGATCAGGGCATCCTCCTGACCAAACATCGCTTCGGCCAGAGTCCGGGCCAGTTCAGTCTTACCCACACCGGTAGGTCCCAGGAAGATAAATGAACCAATAGGACGCTTGGGGTCCTTCAGTCCAGCGCGAGCCCGCCGTACGGCCCGGGATACCGCGGTTACAGCTTCCTCCTGCCCAATGACCCGCTTATGCAGGACCTCTTCCAGATTGGCTATGCGAGCCGATTCGCCCTCGGTGAGTTTTGTCACCGGAACTCCGGTCCAGCTGGAAACGATAGTGGCAATTTCTTCTTCTGATACCACTCCACTGTCCAGGTTACGCCGCCCTACCCACTCTTTCCGCTTTTGCTCGGCCTCTGACTTTAACCGCTGTTCCTCGTCACGGAGCCTGGCCGCTGCTTCATACTCCTGAGCATTGATAGCTTCCTGTTTTTCCTCGGTTAACCTCTGTAGTGCCGCCTCAATATCTTTCACGTCATCGGGCAGCACGTAGCGATCCAGCCGTACTCGCG
>DCTH01000063.1:0-14438 GCA_002329495.1 Syntrophothermus sp. UBA1445
GGCTGGTTTGGTTTCAATGCCGGCAGTGCTTTGGCGGCGGATGGGATTGCTGCCCAAGCTTTTCTGGTTACTAACCTGTGTGCGGCAGCTGGTGTGCTTTCCTGGGTCAGTGTGGAGTGGATCCACCACGGCAAACCCACCTTGTTTGGTGCGGCCAGTGGAGCCATTGCCGGCCTGGTGTGCATAACCCCGGCGGCGGGTTTCGTCAGTCCCCTAAGTGCAGTGATCATGGGTCTGCTGGTAGGCCCCCTTTGCTATCTGGCGGTCAGCAAGGTGAAAGAAAAATTTGGCTACGACGATTCCCTGGATGCCTTTGGCNNCAAGAGCTGGGATATGACGATTCCCTGGATGCCTTTGGCATTCATGGAGTAGGCGGTACTTTAGGGGCTTTGCTCACTGGCGTATTTGCTTCCACTGTTGTGAATCCCGCCGGTTTTGATGGCTGGCTGGCCGGGAATCCAGGCCAGTTTATGCTCCAAGCCCTGGGAGTGATAGCCACCTACCTGTACGCCGGGGTGGGCACCTACCTTATTCTGACTGTGATTAGCAAATTTACGCATCTGAGGGTTTCAGCCGCTGAGGAAGAGTACGGACTGGACCAGTCCCTGCATGGTGAAGCTGCTTATGTGAATACTGACCTGAGCAGCACCGCCCAGGCCAGTTGATGCAAAGCCGGAAGTATACAATATATCCGGGTTAAACCTATTGTAAAGCCAGCTGACCGGGTTTACAATGACAGCGTAGAAAAAACGACTTTTAGGTTTAGGCATAATTGTATAGTGATATGGACAATGGCGTCCCAGGTATGTACAGCACATCAGATGCACCCATATCTTGCGGCGTTTTTTTATGCCCAAAATCTGGTGGTAAATAAAGGCAGGTGGTGCGATTGGGAGGCAAGATTATTTTAGCCAGTATGGTTCCAGCCGAAAGAAAGCTGATGAGCAGTATTCTACAGCGGGCGGGATACCAGATAACTGCAGAAACCGACAGTATCAGGCAAGCCCTGAGAAAGGTCCGCTCTCTGTACTGTGATCTGCTTATTATTGACAGCGGATTAGATGGGGGTAAGGGCTATAAGCTGGCGGAGATAGCAGACCAGGACCGGCTGGCCGCGGTGCTGATGGTAACCGACACGGATGTTGCCTACTTTCACCAGGAGTTTGCCTATATTATCAAACCGATCAGCAGAGAAAACCTGATACCGGCAACAAAATCTGTTCTCTGGAATTGGCGCCGGGAAGAAGAATTAAGGCAGAGGATCAGCCATCTGGAGAATAAGCTGGAAACCAGAATTATTGTGGATAAAGCCAAAGGAATACTCATGGATGTCCAAGGATGGACGGAAGAACAGGCTCACCGCTATATACAAAAAGAAGCTATGAACCAAGGTATTACCGCCCGGCAAATGGCGACCTTGATTGTGGAAAAGTTGGGAAAAAACCGAGCATTGTTAAAGAAAGAGGAGGAATGACCATATGAAAGAGGCCCAAATAATGGAGGTTTTGGAAAAAGTCAAGACTCATGGAGTGCGGTTTATCCGCTTGCAATTTACAGATGTTAATGGGGTGCTCAAGAACGTAGCCATCCCAGCCAGTCAGGTAGAAAAGGCTTTAGAAGGGGACTTGATGTTTGACGGGTCATCTATTGAAGGTTTTGCCCGCATTGAAGAATCGGATATGTATCTGATTCCCGACCCTAGCACCTTTACCATTATGCCCTGGCGCCCTTCCAGCGGAGCAGTGGCCAGAATGATATGCGATGTATACAGCCCGTCACCCAAAGCTCCCTTTATCGGTGACCCGCGCACCAATCTAAAAAGAATAATTAAACAGGCGGAAGACATGGGTTTTGTAATGAATGCCGGCCCCGAATGTGAGTTCTTTTTGTTCAACCTTGATGAAGAAGGTGTTCCCATAATTCACACCCATGATCAGGCCGGGTATTTTGACCTGGCTCCGGTTGATCTGGGTGAGGATGCCCGCAGGGAGATGGTCCTGACCCTGCAACAGATGGGTTTCGAGATTGAGGCCTCTCATCATGAGGTGGCACCGGGCCAGCATGAGATAGATTTTAAGTATGCCGATGCCGTTACCACTGCGGACCGGGTTATCACCTTTCGCATTGTAGTCCGTACTGTGGCTCAGAAACACGGGCTGCATGCCACGTTTATGCCCAAACCCATCTATGGTATTGCCGGTTCCGGTATGCATCTCAACATTTCATTGTTCAGGGATGGCAAGAACGCCTTTTACGATCCGTCATCACCCAACGGCCTGAGTGAATTGGCCATGCACTTTATCGGCGGTGTCCTGGAACATGCATCAGCGATAACCGCCATCACCAATCCCACCGTTAATTCGTATAAACGGCTGGTTCCCGGATACGAGGCGCCGGTATACATTGCCTGGTCCCATAAAAACCGCAGTCCCTTGATACGGATTCCGGCCCGCAGGGGGATAGGCACCAGAATGGAGATGAGGAACCCTGATCCTACCTGCAATCCTTATCTCGCCCTGGCGGTGATACTCAAAACCGGGCTGGAAGGCGTAAGGAACCGTACAGTATGTCCCCCGTCGGTGGATCAGAACATTTATGAGATGGATGTCAACGCCCGGGAGGAGGCTGGAATCGAGAGCCTGCCGGGAACGCTGCGGGAAGCGCTGCGGGAGCTCAGACATGACAAACTGGTACAGGAGGCTCTGGGACCGCATATTTACAAACGCTTTATGCAGGCCAAGCGGATGGAGTGGGATAACTACCGGGCCCGGGTCCACCAGTGGGAGATAGATGAGTACCTGACCACCTTTTAGTAAAAAATATCTTTTAAAAGGCCAGTCGGATCGTACTATACGGCTGGCCTTTGATATTTTCTGCTACATTCGCCTGACCAATCCGGTTACTACCCCGGAGATAACTACATCATTAACAATAATCGGCTCCATGTTGGGGTTTTCCGGGCGCAGTTCCACATGGTCCGGACGGTGATAAAAACGCTTTACCGTTGCTTCATCATCGATCAGAGCTACTACGATATCCCCGTTGTTCGCCACTTCCTGCGAGCGGACGATTACCAGGTCACCGTCCAATATCCCGGCGTCAATCATGCTTTCTCCACTGACCTTCAAAAGGAAATGGGTGCCCTTACCCAGAAAATCGGCTGACACACTGAAATAACCTTCCACATTCTCTTCCGCGGTGATAGGGACACCTGCGGCTACTTTACCCACAATAGGCAGGGTGATTACCTCGGTTGCCACGGTATCCTCATCATCGACCAGTATCTCGATGGCCCTCGGCTTGCTGGGGTCCCTGCGGATCCATCCCTTGTCTTCGATATTGGTTAAATGAACATGTACGGTGGAGCTTGAACTGAGACCCAGGGCCTGGCCAATCTCCCGAACAGAGGGCGGGTAGCCATATTGTTTTATATGCTTTTGCATGTAGTCCAGAATCTCTCGTTGCCGGGTGGTGAGGGGAGTTTTGGTTCGCATTTTTCCCTCCAGTTTTTTCTTCAGTATAGCATGGAATTGCATATTAAAACAGTTGTTCGCCATGGACAGGTTTGGGACACGGAAACCGGTTTACTGACTCTCCCAAAAGCTTTTGGCATTCACGTTCTCCATCGCCTTCAGCATCCGCCGTTTGCTGTGTGGAAAACGTGATTCCAGATCGTTAAGCCAGGCCTTTACGGTCTCGCGGTTGGTAGACCCTGTAACCGGACATCGGCTGGGCTTAACCGGTAGATTTAGGGATGAGGCCATTTTGGCAATAAGTTTTTCCTCAACATAGACTAAAGGCCGGATCAGCGAAAGATCCATGCGACTGAGATAGGTGACCGGCGTGAAAGTACGGTACTGCCCTTCAAACATCATGGACATCATCAAGGTTACGACCGCATCATCCAGGTGATGACCCAGGGCAACCTTGCTGCAGCCCAGCGCAATGGCGGTGCGATTCAGGGAACCGGATCGGAGGTTCGCACAGAGGGCACACGGGTTGGACTCCCGGCGCTCTTCAAAAACCAACGGGCCAATCCGGGTCTCCACGATTTGATGCGGCAGGCTCAGGGCGGCACAGTATTCAGTCACCGGAGTCCAGTCGTCACCCCAACCCAGGTCAATAGTTACCGGAAACAGTTCAAACTCCAGAGGCGAATAATCTCGCAAGAGCTTAAATGCATGCAGCAGGATCAGGCTGTCCTTGCCCCCTGATACTCCCACTGCTATCCGGTCACCATTTTCGATCATATTGTATTTCAGGTTAGCCGCCTTAACCTGGCGGAAGAGGGTTTTTGAACTCATGGACATTGTACTCCTTAATTATAGTTTAAGCTGCTGACACGCCCGATAACTGCGGCTAAAGCCAAAGTCTATGTTGCAACCTGCGAAACGTTCTTTGCTCATTTTAACCATAATTCCTTGATGATCAACCAGTAAATGTAGCGAAAAACAACCGGTGATAAAGACTTCGACTCATTCACCGTTTTAGGAATTTTCTGTCTTTAATAATTACAACAGGAAAGTCATTAATCGGCAGGAGAATCAATAATCGATGCTGAATAGATGATTCAATAAGGGGGGAAAAAACTATGCTGAAGGCCATCGAGATGGAGTTGGAGACAGGGCATTACTCGTTCGGCGTTTTGCAGAACGCACTGGCAGAAGTTGGGGCGATTAAGGCATGGTACAAAGAATTTGGCGATATGGACGGGGATTCGGAGAAGTTTAGAGAGATTATCTGGGTGCTTTCCGAAAAGGCGATTATCAGGGCCGATATCCTTACTCCTGACTTTATTGAGATCTATACTTATTACCGGGACAAGATTACTCAGGTTGAACGCAGCCACTCAATTATGCAATGCGAGGAAAACATTAAAGTTACGCTGCAAAAAGCTGTGGTTACATTTGCAGATGGCAGAAAACTGGAGATGACCCGACCCAAGAACCGTGGCAATGCTGAACAGTACGATTCATTGCTTAAGATGATCGGCTAAACCGTCTGATCCAGATTTCGTCGCTTTTAAAACACCATGCTATTTACAGCCTCAACATCACATTATCAAAAACACCCCGCTTCGATGGCGGGGTATTTATTTCGAACCAGGGAGTCAATTATGGAGCACGAGAAGACCTATTATGTCTACATCGTCCAATGTGCTGATGCCACACTTTATACGGGCGTGACCAAGAACCTTCAGGCCAGGTTAAATACGCACAACCTGGGTCAGGGAGCGAAATACACCCGGGGACGCCGCCCGGTCAGCCTGGTATACTGCGAAACGGCTCCCAACATTTCCGAGGCCTTGCGGAGGGAGCTGGAAATCAAAAAGATGAGCCGCAGCTCCAAACTTACGTTGGCATCGTCCTGGCAGAACACCGGGAAACCGTGATGCCGTCAGTTGAGGAGTCATAGATATATAACACCATCGAAAAGGGGGAGTAAGGGTGGGAAACTGCGTCTATTGCGGGCAATCTGCCGGTCTTTTTCGGAGTAAACACCGTGAGTGCGCCGAGGAGCAAGACGATGGCTGGTTTACCTATAATATGCTGATGAATGTAATCAATTTGGAGTAGGGTTTTGTCATGGATAGTCGTAAAAAACCCCGCCTAAAATGGCGGGGTTTTTTACGACTTTGTTACTCCACGGTGGCCCAATGATGTACTTAACATCAAGTCCGCCGGTTAAGCCGATTTAACCGGGTTATGCCTTCCCGGCCCTGGCGATTTCCTCGTCACGTAGAAGCCTTCTTAAAGCCTTCCCTACGCCGGTTCTTGGCAGCTGGGGTCTGAATTCAATCCTGCGGGGGACTTTGTAAGCAGCTAACCGCTCCTTACAGTAGGCAATTAACTCCTCCGGGGTAACGGTCGCATTTTCGACTAGCTGTACAAAGGATTTAACGATTTCTCCGTGATAATCGTCGGGAATACCCACAGTAATAACGTCTTTAACCTGGGGATGTACCAGCAGGGTTTCGTCAATATCCCGGGGGTAGATGTTGTAACCACCGGATATGATTATGTCCTTGGAACGGTCGACGATAAATATATACCCGTCCTCATCCCGGTAGGCGATATCTCCGGTGTAGAGCCACCCATCTTTGAGAACCTTGGCGGTCTCCTCGGGGTCATTCCAGTAGCCCTTCATGACCAGAGGAGAACGCATCACGATCTCACCCCGCTCACCGGGTGGCAGTTCTTCACCGGTGTTGATGTCCACAATCTTGATATCCGCATCAGGATAGGGTACCCCAATACTGCCGTCCTTTTTCCGCCCAACGTAAGGGTTGGTGATTCCCAGAGAGGTGGTCTCACTCATACCCCAGCCTTCAGCCACAAAGATGTTCATATCCCTGGCTTTCTGCAGCAGCTCAGGAAGGCAGGGAGCGGCACCGCTGTTAAACACCCCAAACTTCTTGCCCAGATCCAGCTCCTTGGCCCGGGGATGGTTCAGTANNGATCATGGTCGGTACCGCCGGGAAATACGTGATCTCCTTGAACTTTGACAGGGTCTCCATAACCTCATTGATTTCAAAACGTGGCAGTAGTATCTGGGTTGACCGGCTGATTACCCCATAGCACAAGCAGCAGATTTCGCCGTAAACATGGGAGAAGGGGAGAACACAGAACACCGTACGGCGGGGTACGGGAATCATATTCAGAATGCTCCCAGCCCATTCATTAACCGAATATGATGCGACCACCAGGTTGCGATGGGTAAGAGTAGCACCTTTGGGATTCCCGGTGGTGCCGGTGGTAAACTGGATTACAGCCGGATCACTGTGTTCAATGGGGAGCCCGGGCGGGATCTCATTGGTGCTGGCGGCCAGAAATTCCGAAAAATGATGCCAACCGTCATCCAACCCCAGTTCCTCGGCGGTGCTTACAGGAGTTCCCTGCATGAAGTCAGATATCCTGGTTACCAGGACGAAGGGGAGATCAATCTGCTCGCGCAGTTTCCGTACGGTAGATATAAGGCCATCAAAGGTTATTATACCGCTCAATTCAGTTTTCCTGGCAATGTTCAGCAGATCATTAACCGTGTACATGGGATTCAGGTTGACGATGATGGCCCCCGAATGCAATAAAGCCCAGAAGGAAATAACAAACTGCGTACTGTTTGGCAACATAAGTCCAATACGATCACCCTTCTTGATCCCGGCCGCGATAAAAGCATTGGCCAGGCGAATGACCATAAGCTGGAGATCCCAGAAGGTTATTTCGGCACCGTAAAAATAAGTGGCAACCTTATCCGGCTCAACATTGGCCGAAATGCGCAGCAGTTCATGGGCCGGGAACCATGGGTAGTTAATGCTTTGAGGTATNNGGCCGGATCAAGTTGGTTTAGCCAGGGGCGACGAGCAATCATTTCTGGAGTCAAAGGTGACATAACAATTCCTCCTTCAAAAACTTAAATTATTTATCTGGTTTCTCTTAAGTTAAACTTGCAGAAAAGCATAAATAACCGCAGTCCAACTCATGGTTCATGTTGGAATCACAAGCCGGGTTCACCGGACTTGGTGGCCCAAACCGCAAAAGGATTCGAGAATATGAAGATGATGGGGTATCATTCCGGGGACTGTCTTTTGTTTACGGAACGAAATGCCTGGTGTAGATAGGCTTAGATCAATGCGCATTCAATGCAAAACTGCATTGACACCTTTAAAAAGTGGCGACGTTTCGATTGCATGACCTGGTTGAGATGGGATAATTTATTACAAGTCTCGCGCTTTCAGACGTTTAAGAAACGAACTCCCCCTTTCACTGATTCTCAAACCTGTCAACGATAATACCAGAATATTCATTACTATTGGCTATACATTCTGAAGATTCCTTCTCTTGCGGCGAAACATAATAGCCGTTTTTCTTACATCATGTGACAATTTATGGATTGACTTGGGGGAAATCAGGTAAGAAGGGTGCGAGCCGCTAAAGAATAAAAAAGCGGGTCTCTAATTTGACCCGCTGTCCGCTGTATAAATTATTCATACACTTTGAAGTATGGCTTTTCCTCTTCCCAGCCACACATTTCAAGGAAAGAATCGGGGGGGGTTACCAGAGTAGCTTTACCCCGGGCGAGGACAGTGTCGTCAAGCAACCTGATCTCAGCAGCTGTTTGGGCCCTGTTTTCATCCATTTCCAGCACCCAACCGACGGTTTTCAAGGGCTGTTCGGTCGGCGTTGGCCGCCGCAGCTGAATCTTCAAATTCATGGTGACCATTGCTCTTTGAAAATTTCCATCAATCCAGATCGCCCGAAAGGCAGCTTCGTCCAGAAGAGCCGCCACCAGCCCCCCATGGGCATGCCCCGGCCAGCCATTAAAACGCGCCGGTATGATTACCTCGGATACAACCTGTTGATTGACAGTGTCATTATAATAATCAGCTTTGAGGCTAAATTCATTTTCCCGCCCGCAAATAAAGCACACACGCGCACTAGGCTGTTTTTCCATACTGCACCTCTCCTGAAAAAATCAATCTTCGCGCATTTTCCAAACGGCAGTTTCGGATTCAAAGCCACACTGCTCCAGGAATGACTGGGGCGGCTTTAGCAATAAGGCCTCACAACGGGCGGTTACCGTTCCGTCCAATAGGCGAATCTCCGCAGCAACCCGTGCCTTCGTTTCAGCAAGCTCCAGAGTCCAGCCGACCACTCGCAGAAGTTGACCGGTTGGAGTGGGGCGGCGAAATTGAACATCCATCTCGGCCGTCGCCATTACCCGGTCGTAATTGCCGTCCAGCCAAATGGAACGATAGGAAGTTTCGTCCAGGAGGGCGGAGACGATTCCCCCGTGGGCAATTCCCGGCCAGCCATCACCGTAAGAGGGAATTACAACTTCCGTAAATACCTGACCAGCTTCTACATCGTTGAAAAAATCGGCTTTCATGCTGATTTCGTTTCCCCAGCCGCAGATAAAGCAGTCACGGGCAACCGGCTGTTTTTCCATAAAATCACCCTTAAATNNAATAATTCATTTCATACAATAATTCTGTCAACATAATGTTAGTGTACTTCGAATTGGAAAAAAAGTCTATTGATATCCATTTGCCCTTGATGTGAAGAGTATATTGAGCCGGAGGAATTAGAAAACCCACGGGTTGCCTGACGGTTACCGTGGGTTTTATTCTGGTTCTAATTGGGTGCGGCTATCAGGAAATTTTGTTGCTGCGCAGCCATATGTGCATGCGGTCAGCTTCTTTTATAAGGTCATCGCGGAAGTCCGGGTGAGCGATGGATATCAGACGCTCGGCCCGTTCCCAGGTAGAAGCACCTTTAACATCTACCAAGCCGTACTCGGTGCAGACGCAGTGTACCGTCCACCGGGGCAGGGTGACGATAGTTCCCGGGCGTAAAGTTGGTACGATCCGAGATTCCAGGGTGCCATCTTTCTTTCTGTGTGTGGAGGCGAGGGCGATAATCGACTTTCCACCCTTGGACATGTACCCGGCCTTGGCAAAGTCCCATTGACCACCAGTACCGCTGATGTGCCTTCCACCGGAGGATTCAGATGATACCTGGCTGAAAAGGTCGATTTCCAGGCAGTTGTTTATTGAAACCAGTCCCGGGTTCTGGGCTGCTACTACCGGATTGTTGATATAACCCGCCGGGCTTATAGCGCATACCGGGTTCCGGTCAATAAAATCGTACAGCCGCTGAGTTCCCAGGGCGAAGGTATATGACATCTTGCCCGGGTCCACAACTTTGCGCGATCCATCTATACAGCCCGCCTCATACATGTCCACATAGGAGTCAGCCAGCATCTCGGAGTGAACTCCCAGGTGTCTGATACCGGCTGCGGCTATCATCTCACCGATGATATTGGGCAGACCGCCAATCCCCAGCTGAATGCAGCTGCCATCATGGATTTCCTTAATGATGTGCTGGGCAATCGCCTTATCGGTTTCGCTGGCCTGCAGGGGCGGAACTTCAATCAAGGGAACCCCGGAATTCTCAACAATATAATCAACTTCGGAAATGTGACACATGTCCCGCCTTCCGCCCAGGGCGATTGGCATAAGGGGGTTGACCTCGACTATGACTTTTTTGGCATACTGAACAATGGTGTAAATCGCATTGTTCTGGGGTCCGAAAGAGAAGTAGCCAAACTTATTCATGGGTGCGACCTGTAGCATTGCTACATCGGTATGCCAATGACCNNGTGCCAGTATTCGGAGCTTTCGTGGAAGGTTACGGGCCGGTAATTACACAGGTTTCTATCATGCAGCTTACGTTCATAAGCGCTCATGTGTCCGGAAGTGTAGAAAAAGTGCTCTCTCTCAGGATCACTTTCAATACAGGCCATCGGTCGTAAACTAGACGCTCCGCAAATTACTACATCCTTTAGTTCATCTTTGCGCTTGGCCAATGCCTGGTCAAGTAACGCCGGTTGACCATTAAATGTGCCCCAATCGATACGATCACCTGATTTTACAACCTTAACCGCTTCATCGGCTGATACTAATTTATTGGTGTATTCATGGTGCAGCGTTGTCATCTGTAATCCAGCCTTTCATGGTTTTATTTATATTGTACAATTTTGACCCAGATTTGAGAAGAATCTTGTCGAAATTACTCGTATCGGAACCAAGTCGTCCGGCCAACGATTATTTGTGTCACTTGTGTCCCGCATATGAGATTGACGGATGTCTCGCGATATCTACAAACGAAAAAACCCCTGGCTTGCTTGCGGGCATGGCCAGGGGCAGTCTGATGATTCTATAAACTGCAGTCTATGAGACCTTGTTGCTGGGAAGCCAGATATGCAGGCGATCGGCTTCTTTGATCAGCTGGTCGCGGAAGTCCGGATGAGCGATGGAAATCAGGCGCTCGGCTCTTTCCCAGGTGGAAGCCCCTTTCAGATTCACCATTCCGTACTCGGTACAGATGAATTGTACTGACCAGCGGGGGAGGGTAACGATAGTACCAGGCCCTAAGGTAGGAACAATCCGGGAAGCTACTGTTCCGTCCTTCTTTTGGTAGGTTGACGAAAGGGCAATGATGGACTTGCCGCCTTTGGACATGTAGGCCGCCTTGGCAAAGTCCCATTGACCGCCGGTACCACTGATATGGCGGCCATTGGAAGACTCTGATGATACCTGACCGAAGAGGTCCACCTCCAGGCAGTTGTTGATGGATATCATATTCGGGTTCCTCGCGATCACGTTGGGATTGTTGATATATGATCCCGGGCTGATAGAACATACCGGATTCTCGTGAATAAAGTCATACAGCCTTTGCGTACCCAGGGCAAAAGTGTAGGCTATCTTGCCAACATCCGTGACCTTGCGGGTCCCATCCAGACACCCGGCTTCGTACATGTCCACATAGGAGTCAGCCAGCATCTCGGTATGAACCCCAAGGTGTTTGATCCGGGCCTTGGCGATCATCTCTCCGATGGTGTTGGGCAGACCTCCGATTCCCAGCTGGATGCAGCAACCGTCATGAATCTCCTTGATGATATGGTTGGCGATGGCTTTGTCGGTTTCGCTGGCGACCGCCGGCTTCACCTCGATCAACGGGGTACCAGGATTTTTCACCACATGATCAACATCGGAAATGTGTATCATTTCAAACCTGCCGCCTAGAGCCACCGGCATGAGCGGATTCTCCTCAACCATGACAATCTTTGAATATCTGGTAATCGCATCTATGGCGTTGGCCTGCGGGCCATAGTTGAAATACCCGTATTCGTTCATCGGGCAAACCTGCAGCATCGCTACGTCTGGTGCCACATAACCGTTCTCGTAATAGCTGGAACGCTCATGAAAGGCGACCGGGATAAAATTGCACAGGTTTCGGTCGTGCAGTTTGCGTTCGTAGGCACTCATATGCCAGGTATGGTATATGAAGTGTTCGCGCTTCTGATCGGCCTCTACACAGGCAACCGGTCTAAGACTGGATGAAGCCCGAATGTGAACATTGGTCAGTTCATCCTTGCGTGCAGCCAGAGCCTGGTCAAGGACTACCGGTTGGCCGTTGAAACTGCTCCAATCGATGAGGTCTCCTGATTTTATCACTTTAACTGCTTCTTCAGCCGACACCAGTTTATTCTTGTATTCTTCCTGTATTTTCACGTTTACACCAGCCTTTCAAAAACATTGTTGATTATAGTAACTCAGACATTATGAAGACACCTGTCGAGTTAAATCGTTATAAATGGCACTGATATCCCGGCGTGCAGCATCAATTGTTAAAATGGCCGCTCACTACTGGGAAAAGCCTGTTGATACGCATAGGAAAGGCGCAGAACCATGCGGTCCTCCAGCCGTCTGCCGATTATCTGCATTCCGATAGGCAGTTTATCATCGGTGAACCCGACCGGAAGCGAAGCCGCAGGGTGTCCTGTCATATTGAACGCATTGGTCAGCATCCAATCGGTAAACGGGTTGACCTTAACCCCGTTGATCTCTTTTGGTCCCCTGATCTGGTGGGAGAATGCCGGCACCGCCAGGGTAGGGCAGACCAGCAGGTCATAATTGTCGAAAATCCTCTGTATCCTGTACCACATGTCGGTCCGGACCAGTTCCGTCTTTTTGTAATCCAGCGCATTAAGGTTCTTACCGGTTTCCAGCATATAAACGATGGCCCGGGAAAACTGTTCTCTCTTTTCGGGCAGTAACTCGGCATAGGCTGAAGCTATCTGAGCATACCACATGGTGTTAAATGCGTCCTCGAAAGCCTTTTTCGAGCCCAGATCAACCGGAACCAAGTCCACCTGAACCCCCAGAGACTCCAATTGCTTGACGGCCGTTTCGATTATCTGCCGAACCTGGGTATCCACCTGGTAGAATCCCAGATCAGGGCTGTAGGCTACCCGCAGGTGTTTAATGTCGCCTCTGATCTCGCTCAGATAATCCTCGCCGGTATCGGGAAGCGAATAGGGGTCCCGGGGGTGATAACCGGCCATCACTGAGAACAGGAGAGCGGCATCTTCCACCGTCCGGCTTATTGGCCCGTAATGCAGGAACGGTGCCTGCGACCAGAACATGTTTTGAGGATGTCCATCAAAAGGTATACGCCCATAGGTAGGTTTGAAACCAAAAACGCCGCAGAAGCAGGACGGGATCCTTATTGATCCACCCCCGTCACTCCCCTCGGCAAAGGGAACCNNGCAGCGGCTGACCCACCGCTGGAGCCGCCCGCTGTCCGATCAAGATTCCATGGATTCTTGGTGGTTCCAAACAAAAGGTTGTCGGTGGTTCCCTTGTGCCCGAATTCCGGGGTGTTGGTCTTACCGAGGATAATGGCCCCGGCTTGCTTAATCCGTTTTACTATGATCGCGTCTTCTTCCGGGATGTTATCTTTAAAGACCAGGGAACCAAAGGTCGTATGAATACCTGCAGTGGAGGTCAGGTCTTTAATGGCGATGGGTACACCATGCAAAGGCCCCAGTTCTCCACCCCGCAACACCTGTTCCTCAGCCTTTTTGGCTTCAGCCCTGGCCTGTTCAGCGACCACGGTGCAGAAGGCGTTTATCTGTGGGTTGATCGATTCAATCCGGCTTAGCAGCTGGTCGACGATCTCAACCGGAGATACCTCCTTGCTTCTTATAAGTCTCGCTAATTCGGTGGCTGAAACATAGGCAATCTCATTCAAATCTCTTCCCCCTCTCGGTCTTCCAGATCCATGTTGATGATGCGTCTGATACCCGTATATAATTTCTTCTCTGTGTTCCCTGATTAACCCTTTCAGAACTATCAGAAAAGAATAACAACGACCTTGCGGAAATCGCGTAGTTATTCCCCAATGAATTTGCCGGTTGAAAGGAGGTACTGTGAGTCCTCAGGTGACAACATCCATAACTGTCAGTGGTGTAAACACCTGAAATACGGAGTACTGAGTCGGCAATAAAATCCCGAGGGTTGGTTTTGTTTTCGGGTTTTTCAATAATGGCAGTTCTCAAGGCCAGTAACCTTGGGGTCCGAATTTATTTCAAAAGCGCTCCATAACTGCATCCCTGAATCGGGCGCTTTCGCTAAGGAATCCCTCAAAAATTCATCCGACAATTTCTGCTGGTTCAGTTAACTCGCAAAATAAAAATGGCACTCCCTTCCTAACGACTTTTCCTGTATTCTTGGAATACCGTATAAAAAAAATTCGAAGGAGGACGCACGAAGTGACCGATGAAACTTCCAAAAAATTGGATGGTAAGCCAGTATTGCCTGATGAAGAACTTAAGTCAGTATCAGGGGGGCAAAACGTACCAACATTGTACCAGGCATATTGTAGTGACCCATGTTGTAACTTTAAAGTAAATTGCACAACTTATGAGGAAGCTGCCCGCTATGCCAACAACCATACTAACAGCGGGGACCCACACCACCATGGATATGTAAGACAGATTCCACATCCTAATTACATTTAGACCAATTTGGGGGCACAAACTGCGAAACCACCCTAAGGATCGGGAGTTCGGCTACCCATTAATTGGGTAGCCGA
>DCTH01000063.1:14552-14692 GCA_002329495.1 Syntrophothermus sp. UBA1445
CTAGGGACTTTCACCCATTGGACTGCGCCCATGCCGGGCGGACAAAAATAAAAAACCGAGGCTTATAAACCCCGGTTTTTCAGTTCTATTGGCAGGGGAGACAGGGATCGAACCCGCAGCCTACGGTTTTGGAGACCGCC
>DCTH01000048.1:0-6900 GCA_002329495.1 Syntrophothermus sp. UBA1445
TCTGGATCTCAAGTTTCATGACATTCCAAATACGGTAGGCGCCGTGTCGCGCGTAGTTGCCGGGTGGGGATGTCTGATGTTCAATGTTCATTGCGCCGGTGGCCGGGCGATGATGGAAGCTGCGGCCCAGGCGGTCAGAGAGGAGTCTCAGAAGCAGGGCATAGCTCGATCCCGGGTACTGGGGGTTACTGTTCTCACCAGTCTGTCTCAGGACCAGGTGAATCATGAACTGGGAATTCCGGGGACGGTTCAGGATGCGGTGGTAAGATGGGCAGCTTTGGCCAGGGATTCCGGACTGGACGGGGTAGTGGCTTCACCGCAGGAAGTATCGGCAATCAGGAAGGAGTGTGGCCCTGACTTTTTGATTGTCACTCCGGGAGTAAGGCCAACCTGGGCCGAGACCCAGGATCAGAAGAGATTCACTACCCCCCGGGCAGCCGTAGATTTGGGATCGGACTATCTGGTGATTGGTCGACCGGTTACTGCTGCTCCGGACCCCGAGGCAGCAGCGCAAAGAATTATCGCAGAGTTGGAGGAATGATAGTTGAAAAAAGAAGAGATAAAACAGATATTCGTTCAAACCGGGGCCTTGCTCCAGGGTCATTTTATCCTTACCTCCGGGCGGCACAGTGATCAGTACATGCAGTGTGCGCGGGTATTACAGTACCCGGATTACACCGAACAACTGGCTCGGATTCTAGCCGGGCATTATGCTGATGACCGAATTGACGTGGTGATTGCTCCGGCAATGGGGGGAATAATCGTTGCTTACGAGGTAGCCCGGCAGTTAGGTGTAAAAGCGGTATTTTGTGAGCGTCAGGAAGGGCGCATGACCCTGCGACGCGGCTTTGCAATTGAACCCGGACAGAGGGTTTTGGTGGTAGAAGATGTTATAACCACCGGGGGTTCAGTCAAGGAAGTTATTGAGGTGGTTCGCGAGTCAAAGGGAGATGTAATTGGAGTTGGGGTGCTGGTTGATCGCAGTGGCGGTAAGGTTGATTTCGGGGTGAAGACCGCAGCAGTGCTGACGATGGAAATTGAATCCTTCCCCGCTGAGGATTGTCCCCTGTGCCGTGAAGGGAAAACGGCCGCGGTCAAGCCGGGGAGCCGGTCACTTTCCTGAGTACCGGTTTTCACCGAAGTAATCGAGACGAATATTATGAACAGAGTGCCGAGGCTTAAGCAAACTACAACTTGCTTTTAGTCTGCGGCACTTTTTAGGATTGACGAGAGTCGGGGATCTGACGGATTAACGTATACTGTCCAGTAATTGTCATATATAACCATGCCGGGCCGGGAATTGCGCGGCTTTTTGACCTGAGAACGGAAGGTATAATCTACGGGCACCTTCTCGGCATCCTTGCCCCGGGAATAATAACCGGCCAGCATGGCGGCTTCCTCGAGCGAACTCACCGGAACCTCATCAATACCGGTGATAGATGGTGGTAATTCCAGGATAACATGGGCCCCGGCGTAACCCTGGGCATGGAGCCACAGGTCAGTTTTTCGCGAGTTTTTGAGGGTTAAGGCCTCATTCTGGCGATTGTTCTTACCCACCCAGATACTCAACCCCTCAGTTGACATGAAGTGACGGGGTTGGGAAGCGATCGGCCGGCTCTTGGAACGCGATTTGGATTTGGCAAAACCCTGCTCTTCCAGCTCGTAGATTATCTCCTCGATGTCCTCAATACTCGGCGCCTTCTCCAGGGCCACCTGAATTGATTCCAGGTAGCTGATTTCCTGGCGATTATGACTGATAAACTCCTCCAACCTGTTAATAGCCTTCTTGGCCTTGGCGTACTGCTTGAAATACCTTTGCGCATTCTGCTGGGGGGTTAAATAGGGCAGCAGTTCGATTTGTGTCTCGCCCTGCCCATCGAAATTGGGAAGCGAAACACTGGTTTGTCCTTTGGCAATCTGATAGCCATAGGTAGTCAGCAGTTCACCGTAGAGTCGCAGGGACTCGCTTTTTTGGGCCTGTTTAAGATCACNNTCACCTTCCTGAAAAAACAGTTTCTTATAGGCTTTATCGAGCAGTGCTTTCACGTTCCGGCTGATGTTTACCCGCAATGACTCGAGTCTGATCTGGGCTAACCTGAAGGTATAAAAGCGGTCCATGGCCTGGTTAATGGAATCACACCCGGTAAGGCTTCGGCCATCCTGATAGACTGGGGTGAAAGGGTAGTAATCCTCAGGCCCATCAACTCCTTCCACCAGGGTGGGAGTGGTTTCCAGAACCAGCTGGGAGATAAGGTTATAAAGTCTGGTCAGCTCGTAATCACCGCACTCTCCCACCGGCAGATCAGGTTCGATACCGGTCAGGTAACATATTTCCTGGCAGGTAGCCGGACTGAAACCATTTATGGTGCGGAAAAGTGATGCCGAAATTGCTGAGGTATGGTTTTGCGACCACAGGACCTGGCAGAAATCACTATAATCGCAATCCGTGGGATTGAGCTTGTCTTGTGACGGTGGGGATACGTACTGAACCCCGGGTTGGACTTCCCGATGAGTGCTCAACTCAGGTCCGTATCTCTTCATTCCGTCCAGAATAATATTCTTAAGCGGGTCGATAAGAACCACATTAGCGTTCTTTCCGGTAAATTCACAGACCAGGATTTTCTCCTGCCATTCCATTAAATCATTCAGGGCCTCCACCTTTATCCAGACTATCCGATCAAAATCCTGCTGAGCAAACTCGAGGATTCTCGCCCCATCCAGATGTTTGCGGAGCAACATACAGAAAGCCGTGGGCTGAGTCGGGTTTTCCCGGCGTTCCTGCGTAAGGTACATACGTCCCCAGCGAGGATTAATGGAGATTATGAGCCGACTGCTGCCTTTGCGCTGCCGAATTACCAGAGTAAGTTGATCCTTTTCTGGTTGATAAACCTTTTCGATCCGTTGACCTGCAAGTTGAGCATTCAGCTCTCTTACCAGATGGTTGATGGTTAACCCGTCAAAGGGCATATTCTGATCACCTCTGTCTACCAAGTATAGACTGTCAAAAGGAAACCTACAACCAGTTCCCACTTAACAGCGGATATTGGAGGCTGCCTTTATTTGAGATAGAATATGGTAAGATTGAAAATTCTAGCGACGGGAGTGGACGGGGCAGTAAATGACGATAAAAATGGTAAGAAATCTTTACCATGAAATACTGAAGAAGATTTTGGCCCTGGAGGTGGAAAAGAAAGAAATCGCGGTTAAGATTCTTATCCTGAAAACGGGCGCGGAGCGATTGCCACTGATAAGGGATTTTTTAGAGCGGGATATCTCCAAGTATCAGTTGCTGGAACAGGCTGCGGTTGCTGCCATGCAGAATCAGGCCAACGAGGTCCTGGATCATATAGGCAAGCTCTGCCCTCCGACCGATGATATTTCCGTAATCCAAGGCATTCGGGCTGAGATATCAAGAAACCAGGGGATGCTCACTCTGGTGGGGAAAGAGATTAAGCATTCGAAAAAATGTACCTTCACTGAACGTCGGATCTTACGCGAGATACACAAGTACGTGGTATCCCAGGCGCGAGAATATGCCAGAACCAGTTTTTAGTTGACACCGGTTAAAATATTTTAAGACAAAGGAGATTGTTGGATGCAAACCATACTGGAGAGCCAGGAATGGCAGGAAATGCTGGAAAGGGAAAAGGAGGTAGGACCTGAGGCATTACTGGAAGAGATTCTGGAACAACGGAACTGGACGAACAGTGAAATACTCTGGACCATCCGCCGCCTGATTTATTACTACGCATTGCATGACCAGGTTCTTAAGCAGGCACCGGTGGAGCGCATATTTGATAATTTTGTCAGCATCCTGCGAGGATTCTACATGATTTTTGACCAGGCCAACCCCCAGCTTGATGACAATATTCGCAGCTATATTTCAGCAAAAATTATCGACGCAACCTGGGGAATAAACGCCGGAACCCGAAATTACCTATCCAAGATAAGTAAATAGATTATTTTTCGGGTGCTGATAATTAGCAGGAATTTGGCGGTAATAAGCGAAAAAAGAATCAAAGATATAGAGCAAGCCCTGGAAGGGTGAGAAAGCCTGGGTCCGAATAGTGATCCAATATGTCAAAACTTTTGAAGTCTGATACTAAGATTTTTGCATTATTCTCCGTAATTCGCGATAATGATTGTAAACCAAAACCCGATTTACCAACGTTTCAGCAAGGCTTTTTCACAAATCGCCAGTCCTTGTGGGTCGGGGGGTAGTATGGTTACATCGGTAAAGGGAAAAGTGATCAGTCGGATAGTCAAGATGGAGGAACGGATTAACAAGTGCACCCGCTGTAAGGATGTCAGAACTTGTTTTCACCGTCCTTCAACTGGCAAAGGAGATGTGGAAGCGGATATTCTGCTGGTTTTCGCCAGTGAGAGCGAGGTAGCAGAGCGGAGTGAACTGACCCGCATGCGACAGGAGATATCAGCTATGGCTGGTAACGGGTTAAAGGTTTATCATACCTTTATGGTAAGGTGCCAGCCCAAAATTTGTAACCGCCGTAAAGACCAGGCGGTACTGTTTGACGGGGTGCTGATTAATTCCGAAGGAAAATGTCTGCTTACACGTGAACCATGCGATGCCAGGCCGGTAGAGCCTGATGATCAGCAGACTATGAACTGCTTGCATTTTCTCTTGGAGGAGATCGAGATAATGGCACCGGAGCTGATCATTGTGGTGGGAGAGAAGGCCTATCAATACGTCTTTCGGGCTTTCGGGTTATTTGATCCCTTTTATAAGCCATTTGCCGATGTCAGGAACAAGTTGTTCCGTTCCAGTGAATACCTGTTCTTGACGGCAGAAATGCCAGCACCCGGTTGTACCGCACCGTTTTCTGAACTGAGCAACCTGTTTCAAATGATTCCTCACCGGTAGCCTGCTATCGGCGGAGTAAACACTTTATCAAAGAATGACCATCCCACTTATTAAAGTAATAAATGGGAGTATTCGTCTGCCTGAATTTCTTCCTGTTTAGTATTGGCCTTCCTATTTGCCCCATTTGACCATTATTCCTTAATCCCCTGTTCTTTAAAGCATTTCTCATGAATAAAGTTTCCAAAAAAGGCTAAAGGATGAAAATGAGAATGCAAAAGACGGATTGGCATGTGCAAAATGTAGTCGATGTTGCCAAGGAATGGAGAACATCTCTGGAAACAGGTCTCACCTCCGCGGCGGCGCGACAAAGGCTGGAAGCCGGCCGCAATGTCATCGCGGAGGTTGACCGGCCCCGACCATTATCGATGCTGGCCTCACAATTTACAGACACCATGGTACTGGTTCTGCTGGCGGCGACCCTGTTATCCGGCTTATTGGGGGATGTAATTGATGCTATCACCATTTTGACCATCGTAATCATTAATGGTATTTTGGGGTTTGTCCAGGAATACCGGGCCGAACGGTCTTTGGAGGAGATTAAGAAGCTGTCTTCGCCGTTTGCTACCGTGGTCCGTGATGGGAAACGACAGCGGATAGCCGCTGAGGAGGTAGTAAAAGGGGACATTGTGGAGATAGAGGCTGGTGATCGGATACCGGCCGATATGCGGCTTAACCTGGCTGCCAGTCTGGAGGTAGAGGAGTCCTGTCTGACTGGAGAATCCCTGCCGGTGCAGAAAGTGACTGCAGTATTGTCTGATCCCAAATTGCCTTTGGGAGACAGATCCAACATGGCTTACATGGGCACGGTGGTGACCCGCGGACGTGGTCGCGGGGTGGTGGTGGCGACCGGTCCGGAGACAGTAATGGGTGAAATTGCCCAGATGATTAAGGAACCTACCGACCAGACCACTCCACTGCAGCATCGACTAAACAACCTGGGCAAGGTGCTTATTCTGATCTGCCTGGGTGCGTGTCTGGCGGTGATGCTCATGGGTCTTTACCGCGGGGAAAATCTGGTGCGGATGATCATGGCCGGTGTAAGCCTCGCGGTAGCAGCCATTCCGGAAGGTCTTCCCGCTATTGTCACGGTGGTTCTGGCGTTGGGGGTCCAGAGAATGGCCAAGCGGAAGGCGATCGTGAGAAAGTTGCCGGCGGTGGAAACCCTGGGCTGCACGACGGTTATTTGTTCGGACAAAACCGGTACCCTGACCCAGAATGAGATGACCGTAAGAGTACTCTCAACCATAGATAAAGAAGTTTTTATAACTGGTGAAGGATACTCTCCCCAGGGAGAGTTACTGGTCGACCAGGGCGGGGATCCCATTAATGACCCTATTTTGCGGTTGGCGGTTGAAATTGGATACCACTGTAACCACGCGGAGGTGGTTAAGGAAAATGGGCGCTACCTGGTACAGGGAGACCCCACCGAAGGCGCTTTGCGGGTGTTGGGGCGCAAGGCAGGTTTGAAAAAGCCGGCCCCGGTTTTGCGAGAGGTGCCATTTGATTCGGACCGTAAGATGATGAGTGTGGTTATCAAGAACGGCAAGGGTTACCGGGTTTTGTGCAAAGGTGCGCTGGATGTCCTGATGAGTAATTGCACCCGAATTGAATCACCTCAGGGTTCAAAACCACTCGGTACTGCTCATCGCCAATGGTTTACTGATTTGCAGGAGCAATGGGCCCGCCAGGCTTATCGGGTTCTGGCTCTGGCGTATCGGGATATCTCGGAGCAGGAGTTGAGATCCCTTACCGATCAGAAACTGGAGAGCGATCTATGTCTGGTGGGTATAAGCGGCATCGTGGACCCACCTCGGCCAGCAGCACGGGCGGCAGTGGCAGACTGCCNNAGGCCGGCATAGTACCGATCATGATCACGGGAGACCATCCGGCAACAGCCGCAGCGGTGGCTCAGCAAGTAGGGATAGCGGATGGACAGGAGGTTATCGGCCCGGATGAGATTGACCGCCTTTCATTGAAGGCCCTGGCCGATCGAGCCCTAAAAGTCCGGGTTTTTGCCC
>DCTH01000048.1:6917-14039 GCA_002329495.1 Syntrophothermus sp. UBA1445
AGGTGATGGGGTTAATGATGCTCCGGCATTGAAAGAGGCCGATATTGGAGTTGCCATGGGTATCACTGGTACTGAGGTAACCAAGGAGGCTTCCGATATGGTCCTGGCGGATGATGATTTTTCCACCATCGTGGCTGCGGTCCATGAGGGTCGTGCTATCTACGATAACATTCGGAAGTTTATCAGATACCTCCTGGGAGGTAACATCGGAGAAATTCTGACCATGTTTCTGGCCTCCCTTATCGGCATGCCCTTGCCGCTTCTGCCGTTGCAGATTCTCTGGGTTAACCTGGTTACGGATGGACTGCCGGCGATGGCCCTGGGTCTGGAACCACCAGAGCCCGGGGTGATGGAGAGAAAGCCTCGTCCTGCCAATGAGAGTGTATTTGCCCGGGGTCTGGGATGGCATCTGATTGGGAGGGGTGTTTTCATTGGTATCAGCACCCTGGCGGTGATGGCGGTTGGGTTGGCATATTCCGGCTTGAAGGGAGGAGTGGACCTGGAGTTGGCCCGAACCATGGCGTTTACCACCCTGGTGTTTGCCCAGCTGTTTTATGTGTTTGATTGCCGCTCGGAAAGGTTTTCTCCTTTTGAATTGGGATTCTTCACCAATCCCTTCCTGGTAGGCGCGGTATGCTGTTCGGTTATCATGCATCTCTTTGCCATCTACTACGCCCCGCTGAACCCGATATTCGGTACCACTCCTTTGGATGGCTGGGCCTGGGCTGTCATTCTGGCAATAACCGGCGGCGGGATGCTGATCAGATGGTGTTTGTACTGGATCAGAAAAACTGTCGTCAGATATGCGCAATATGGTAAACTGGAGAACATAGGACCTTCAACAACCTGATACTTTTTTCCCCTGCAGCAGGTCATAATGCGGATGATTAATGCACAGGTACTTGCCTGAAGCACGGGAACAATATTCCAAATGACAGGAGGGCATCGGTTGCACTTTACAAAAATGCATGGATTGGGGAATGACTTTGTAGTCATTGAAGATGGTCTGGTTGAATCCCGTGACTATCGGGATTTGGCCGTGAAAATCTGCGATCGCCATTTTGGAGTGGGCGGAGACGGGTTGATTATTACCGGTCGTGATTCAGAGTGTGACGTATTCATGCGCATAATAAACTCGGATGGCAGCGAACCGGAGATGTGTGGTAATGGCATCCGGTGTGTTGCCAAGTATGTCTGGGAGAGAGGATTGGTCACCAAACCGGTTTTCACAGTTAAAACCCTGGCCGGGCCGATTTCTCCTGAGGTAAGTGTCAAAGACGGAAAAGTTGCCGAGGTCAAGGTTGATATGGGGGAACCGATATTAGAACCGGCGAAAATACCGGTTCTGCTGGATATGAAAATGACCCGGGAGAGTACTCTGTCCGCTGCGGGAAGGGATTTTAACTTTACTCCTGTTTCCATGGGCAACCCCCACTGTGTAATCTTTGTTGATAACCTGGATCAGGTGCCCTTGGCAGAGTGGGGTAGAGCCATAGAAAACCATCCACTCTTCCCCCGCAAAGCCAATGTTGAGTTTGTCCAGATTCTTGGTTCCTCGGAGATGAGGATGAAGGTCTGGGAACGGGGTGCCGGAGAAACGCTGGCCTGTGGAACCGGGGCCTGTGCGGTTTTANNCTTAACCGGAAGAACCGGGAGACAAGCTTTGATACATCTTCCCGGCGGTGATCTGTCCGTCGAATGGTCAGATGCCAATAATCACGTTTACATGACCGGTCCGGCGACGGAGGTCTTTGCTGGCGAATGGAAGTAAACTTAAATTAAAATAATAGGAGTCTATAAAGGGAGGAAGATACCAGTGCAAGAGAATACGGCGATGCAAAAACTGCCCCCCTACTTATTTGCCCGTATCGAAAAGAAAATTGAGGAGNNTATTGGAGACCCCGATCAACCGACCCCGGAACACATAATAGAAAAGGCCACCCTGGCCCTAAGAGATCCCGCCAACCATCAATATCCTAGTTCAGTGGGGATGCTGGCCTATCGTCAGGCAGTTGCAGAATGGTACCAGCGGCGTTTTGGGGTGAGTCTTAACCCCCGCTCCGAAGTAGTATCCTTAATCGGTTCCAAAGAAGGCATCGGCAACATATCAGCCTGTTATCTGGACCCGGGTGACACCAGTCTGGTTCCTGATCCCGGATATCCGGTTTACAGCATTGGTGCCATTCTTTGTGGAGCCAACCCATATAAGATGCCGTTACTGGCAGAGAACGGATTCTTGCCGCGTCTCACGGATATTCCGACTGAGGTCGCCAGACGTGCCAAGCTGCTGTTTATCAATTACCCCAATAATCCCACCGGGGCGATGGCCACTGATGAATTCTATAACGAGGTAATCGCCTTCGCCAAAGAGTTTGATATCCTGGTTTGTCACGATGCGGCGTATTCCGAGATTACCTTTGATAACCTTACTGCTAAAAGCTTTCTGGAATTTCCCGGGGCCAAAGAGGTGGGAATTGAATTCCACTCGGTTTCCAAGACTTATAATATGACTGGCTGGCGTATTGGCTGGGCCGTTGGTNNGGTGCCTTTCAGGCGGTGCAGTACGCTGCGATGGAAGCGCTGCTCGGACCCCAGGACTGCGTAGCTGCCATGCGTAGGCTCTACCAGGAACGCCGGGATGCGGTGATTGAAGGATTACGGCGCATGGGTTGGTCGATCGATGCCCCGCCGGGGAGCATATATGTGTGGGTACCGGTTCCCCGAGGATATGATTCGGCTTCCTTTGCCGAGATGGTCCTGGAAAAGGCGGGAGTAATAATAACTCCAGGTATAGGTTATGGTGAATACGGGGAAGGTTATTTCAGGATTGCATTAACGGTAGATAAAGGAAAAATCGCAACTGCGCTCCAGAGGATGTACGAGGCAATTGGCAAGGTTGAATTTGCTTAGGTAGCCATGATTCGTGCGGGGAAGCGTTATTACTCAGTATACGCTGCGTCTTAAACCAAACGATTGCTTTAAGTTTAAAGTCCGGCTGACTGAAGCCATGGTTTTTCTGAACGGTGGATAAAAAAGGAGCAAGAATGTATGTTAAGAAGCATGACCGGATTTGGACGGGGTGAAAGCAGTTCACCAGGTTACCAGATAACCTGTGAAATAAAGGGGGTAAATCACAGGTATTTCGATTTTAATCTTCGGATGTCACGAAGATACAACATTCTGGAGGATCGGATCCGGGAGAAGGTTAAACAATACATTGTTCGGGGACGCATTGAGACGTTTATAAATATCGAGAAAACGGGAGAATCCCAGCGTAACATTAAGGTTGACAATGATTTGGCAATGCTCTATCATAACTCTTTGAAAGATTTAGCAGAATACCTACAAATTGAATCCGCCATTAAAATTGTCGACATATTTAAGTTGCCCGAGGTATTTGCCCTGGAAGAAGATGAAGAAGACATCGAGAATATCTGGTCAGGGGTTGATGGCGCCCTCACTTCTGCCCTGGACAGTCTGGTTGAAATGAGAATCCGGGAAGGACAGGCACTGGCAGAGGACATCCGCAGGCGCAATCAAAACATAGTAAATACCGTAGGTGTTATCGAAGAACGATCACCGCTGGTGGTCAAAGAACATTTCGAACGTATGAAAAAGCGGATTCAGGAGTTGTACCAGGACCTGGCGATTGATGAGAGTCGATTGATCCAGGAGATTGCTATTTTTGCCGATCGTACCAGTATTGCCGAGGAACTGGTTCGCCTGAAGAGTCACTGTTCACAGATGGAGGAACTATTGCTCTTAACTGAACCGGTGGGCCGTAAGTGTGACTTCCTGATCCAGGAAATGTTCAGAGAAGTAAACACCATTGCATCCAAAGCCAATGATTTATTCATAAACCGTACCGTAGTTGAACTCAAAGCGGAATTGGAAAAGATAAGAGAACAGGTTCAGAATGTGGAGTAGAAGAGGAGGTGACCCGGTCAACCGGGAAACTAATGGAAATCAAATTAGTTAATATTGGATTTGGCAATATAGTAGCAGCAAACCGCATAGTGGCCATCGTCAGTCCAGAATCCGCACCAATCAAAAGAATAATTCAGGAAGCCAGGGAAAAGGGCAGTCTAATTGACGCCACCTATGGCCGACGCACGCGTGCGGTGATTATTGTTGACAGTGGACATATAATTCTTTCTGCGGTTCAACCTGAAACGGTTGCCAATCGCCTTTCCGTTAAGGAAAGCAGCCAATCAGACGAAGCTTAAGGTGCCATGAATCGAAAGGGCATTCTGTTTGTCGTATCTGGCCCATCAGGAGTTGGGAAGGGAACCCTGAGAGAAAAACTGATGGAGACTCCGCTTGATGGCCTGATTTACTCCATTTCCGCCACTACCAGAAAGCCGCGCTCCGGAGAAGTCGATGGGCGCGATTACTTTTTTTCTGATGTTAAGACTTTTGAGTCCCTGATTGCTGCTGATGAACTGCTGGAATGGGCATTAGTATATAATAATTACTACGGCACGCCAAAACGGTTCGTTTTTAATAACCTGGAAAAGGGTATCGATGTCTTGTTAGAGATTGATATTCAGGGGGCCTTAAAGGTCAAAAGCCTGATCCCTGATGGAGTGTTCGTTTTCGTTTTGCCGCCCAGTTTAGAGGAATTGGGGAAGCGGTTAAACACGCGGGGCAAGGATTCGCCAACCGAGATTGAGCGCCGCCTGGCGTGTTATGAAGATGAGATTTCATATATAGGTAATTACGACTATGTAGTGGTAAACGACAATGTCCTGGAAGCTGCTGAAAAGATCCGGGCCATTATTATTGCTGAAAGGTGCAGCGCAAAAAGATTGTAATAAGGGGGTATTGCCTTGGTGCCACCATCCTTAAAGGATCTGATGGAGATTTCCGACAGTAAGTATGCGATTGTGGTTGCGGTAGCCAAACGCGCCCGCAGTTTATCTGAGGGTAAACGCAAAGACGAGGACTGGCGACTGTCCAGCATGGTGACCACCGCTCTGGAAGAGCTTCACGAAGGGAAAATCAAGATAGCTTATAAGAAGAGGAACCCGGCCAATGAATGATAAAAAGACGGTTGTGGTCGGAATAACGGGCGGTATTGCCGCCTACAAAGTTGCCGACCTGGTAAGCAGGCTATACAAAAACGGGTTTAATGTGCAGGTGGTGATGACCGAGCATGCTACCCGTTTTATTTCGCCTCTAACCCTCCGGACTCTGTCCAACAACCCGGTGATGGTTGATATGTTTGATGAGTCCGGAAATCACAAGGTGCAGCACATTGGGGTGGCTGAAGAGGCCGACATTGTGGTGGTGGCACCAGCTACCGCCAATATTATAGCGCGAATGGCCTGCGGGATGGCTGATGACCTCTTGTCAACGATTATCCTGGCAACCCGGGCCCCAGTCCTGATCGCACCTTCGATGAATACCAACATGTACGATAAACAGGTAACTCAGGATAATATCCGAACGCTTAAAAACCGCGGGGTTATGGTTATTGATCCGTCTGAGGGGGCTTTAGCCTGTGGGGTAACCGGACGCGGCCGACTTCCGGAAATAGAAACCATCTATAACAGGACCATCGAGGTTTTGGAGGGGCGCCACCGGGATTTAACCGGTAAGACCATACTGATAACTGCCGGTGCTACCCAGGAGGATATCGATCCGGTCAGGTACATAACCAATCGCAGCACTGGCAAGATGGGATATGCCTTGGCCAGCGAAGCATCCCGACGTGGAGCCCGGGTTTTACTGGTGAGTGGACCCACCGCCCTGACTGACCCGGAGGGAGTTGAGATCTGGCGGGTCAGAAGTGCCCGCGAGATGAACGACATCTGTCAGGAGCTTTTTGATCAGGTGGATGTAGTGATCGGTGCGGCGGCAGTAGCTGATTACCGACCTTTGGATTATAGCGAACTGAAGCTTAAGAAGAGTGATGATGACCTGGTCATAAGGCTGGCCAGAAATCCGGATATTTTAGAGGGACTAGGCCAGCGCAAGAAACACCAGATCCTGGTGGGGTTTGCTGCCGAGACCAATGACCTGGTACAAAATGCCAGACAGAAGCTTAATAAGAAGAACCTGGATCTGCTGGTGGCCAATGATCTGACGGCTGAGGGAGCCGGGTTTGCAGTTGATACCAACATAGTCACCCTTCTTTTTAAGGATGGCACGGAAAAGAATCTGCCCTGTCTGTCAAAGTCTGAGGTTGCGGGAATCATACTGGATACTGTTTTGGAGATCCAGGGTTCCTGATTATGCTAATCAATTAAGGCCTGCTGGATGCCAGTAAAAGGGCTTATTGCTTAATAATTTTCACAGAGGAGATGAGTAGATGCGCAGACTGTTTACGTCGGAATCGGTAACTGAGGGCCATCCTGACAAGATTGCTGATCAGATTTCAGATGCTATTCTGGATGCGATCATGGCTGAAGATTCACAGTGCCGGGTTGCAGCTGAAACCCTGGTAACTACGGGACTGGTGGTGGTCACCGGAGAAATAACTACCCGGTGTTACATAGAGATACCGCGTCTGGTACGGGAAACCATCAGAGAAATTGGCTATACCCGGGCCAAGTTTGGTTTCGACTGCGACACCTGTGCAGTAGTCACCTCCATTGATGAACAGTCACCGGATATTGCGATGGGCGTCAACCGCGCTCTGGAAGCCAAGACCGGCGAGATGTCAGAGACCGAAATCGAGGCCTTGGGTGCGGGGGACCAGGGGATGATGTTTGGATACGCGACCGATGAGACTGAAGAATTCATGCCCATGCCGATTCTTTTTGCTCACCGCCTGGCCATGCGGCTGTCTCAGGTCCGTAAGAACCGGATGTTACCCTATTTACGTCCCGATGGTAAAACCCAGGTCACGGTCGAGTACGATGATGACAAACCAGTAAGGGTTGATACTGTGGTGGTTTCCGCTCAACACCGACCGGATATCCCACTGGAACATATTCGTCACGAAATAATTGAGCAGGTGATCAAACAGGTGATACCAGCGGAAATGCTGGACAGCAAAACCCGGTTTTTTGTAAATCCCACCGGGAGATTTGTGATTGGAGGCCCCCAGGGGGACACTGGTCTGACTGGCCGGAAGATAATCGTTGATACCTATGGCGGTATGGCCAGACATGGCGG